>JAUCQE010000115.1 GCA_030372865.1 Pyrinomonadaceae bacterium | reverse complement strand
TTCGGCGGAAGCGTGAATACATTCGTCACAAGATTTGCAGATGTATATGGAGATATGACGACGTTCCCGATAATACGGCCGCAACCGCCTCCCTGTCGTTCCCAACCGCCAGGTCCCGTCACCAGGATAAGGCCTCTAAATCCGAAACCACCAAGCGAACGGAGTTTTCCTGTGACAACGAGAATTCCGCCGCCCAGGTCTCCGTCAACGGTGCAATCACCCTCGCAAAACGTCACGCCAGTCATTACGGTCTGTCCCTCGACGTACCCGGGATTCGCTAAATTCCCTTGTGCGGGATTATGATATGTGCCTGTATATTGCGCTTGAGCACGATATTGCTGAACCTTATCATTCAATGCAAGAGGCGTTCGTTGCCATTCCGGCAACTGATAGGTTTCTACGTACGCAGGCGGCGGATAAACTTGGGGCGTATTGGTACTCGGCAAATTTCTATCAAGATTCGTGTCGATCCACGTATTCGCTGTCGTTAGATTGCAGTTCGAATTGAAGGCAAATGCCGGGGCAACAACCCCACCGCTAGATTCCCCGCTGTATTGCGTCGTCGCCGACGTACCAGCTCGAAAGATAGCCGTATTTGTCGGATTACCGGCTTCCTGACACGGGCCGTTCATCGTAAAAGGCGACGCAGAGTTGGCTCCATTCAGCGGTGTCTTCTGCAGGACGGCCTCAAGGACCTTATTCGCCCGATTTGGGCCATAACCGGTCGATGTAACGAGAATCCGCGTAGGCTCCTTCGGGGAGATTTCAGCAACAATCGATACTGTGTTCGTGTAACCCCCATTAAGCACAGGCGCGAGCGTTCCACATTCTCTGCTCTCATTACACAGATCTGCTTGACTACCAGATACTATAAATTGTCTTGATTGAACCGTTACGGCGCCGTTCGTGTCGATTCTCCCAAAGATCAGCCATCCAGGATTTCCCGGAACCTGAAGCTGGTAGAATACTTTGAACTCAATCGGAGTGCCGATCGCCACGCCACTCGTCGAACCATTCGTGATCCGTATTGCGCCGATCGTAGTATTCGCAGTTGGATTGTCCGCGTCAAAGGCCAACACGGTTGGGTTAGGCGTGTTGGGAATCCATTCAAGAAGAGTTTCCGTACCTGAACCTTCGGTTCCAAATACCATCCTCGGCGCGACCCATGGGCCAAACGTTTCATTCGAACTAACCACGCGAAACTGTGCTCCGCCGGTAGCGAATGAAAGTACCGATTGTGAATTATCCGGATCCGTGACCGTTATCTTGTAAGCATTATCACACTCGTTAGCAATCCGTACCCGATCGGGGCCGGACGTGGCGTCGCAGTCGGAATAGGGCAGCCACGTGGAAAGGTCGCCGCTGTTGGCAAAGTTATTTACGGCGGTCTTGTAGTTGACCGGCCCGCCGTTCGTGCCGCCGAAGCGGAGGGCATTGACGGCGGCCTGGATGCCGCTTTCGGCCGCGTAGTATGCCTTTGTTTCAGAAAGCACATCGGTCGAGTTTCGAGCGCTGGCACCGGCGGCGGTCAGCATCGCCACGCACGCCGTTCCAAGCAGGAATGAGATAAGCAGCACCATTACGAGTGCGGCTCCGCTTTCCTCTCCCGTTCTCCTGGCCTTTATGCGTGGGTTGCTGTTCATCTTTGCCTCCTGAAAAACTTGCGTCTAATACCTGTTCAACATATACGGCGAATTCCGAAGAGTGACATCAGACGTGACCGTCACATTCGACGCGGCCCCGGCCGGTGCACCGTTCACGTTCTGGATCACCACGGTAAGCGAGATCGTTATCCGCCCGGTGTTCAGCGTCGGCGCGCTGAACGGCCCCGTCACGTCATGCGTTATCTCGTTGTAATCCCAATATTGGAACTGCACCCGGCTGATCCGGTTGATGATCCCTGAGGTCGAGCCGCCGTTCGCCGCGTCGTACCTTACTACCGATCCGCCGTCCGTATCGCAGCCGTCGCAAAAGAATGTCACGTCCTCGTTCGGGTCGATGGTCGAAAAATCCGAATTATCTACGTTGGTCCTGAAATGCAGCCGGCCCGCGTTCGAATCCGCCAGCACGATGCCATTGTTCAAAAGGCCGTAGCCCGAGTTCCCGATCTCGCGCGACATTATATTGATCGCCGCCTGCGCGGAAACGATGGCGTCCGTCCGCGCGCTTTGATAATCCCTTCCCTTTAGCGCGCCTGAGAATGCGGCAACCGCCGCACCTAGTATGATCAGCGAGATGACAAGCGAAAGCAGCAGCTCGACCATCGTGTAGCCGTCCATTCCGCCTTTCTCGATCTTCGCCTTCTGCTGGTTCATCGCCTAAAAGTTCAATTCGACCTTACCCGCTGTATCGTCACCGTCGTCCGCAGGTCCGAAAGATATCCGGCCTCCGGATTCTGCAGCACTGCCGTGATCGTTATTTGCTTAAATCGGCAGTTCGCTTCCGTCGGGTCCGGGTCGAACGTATTGTTCGGGTCATTCGTTATGTTGACCGAGATATTGAACGGTATCCCGTCCGCGCTCGGCACGCCTGTTTTGTAGTTCGGGTAATCCCCGGCATTCAAACGCACGTCGGTCGTACCGGGCACGAAGCGGAAGCTTCGGAAAGCTTCGACCTCTCTCTGCAGCACGGTCAGCGCCTGCGAGCGGATGTTGTTTCCGCGATTCAGGTTTACGACATGCGTATATGCCGTCAGGATGCCGACGCACAGGATTATCATGATCATCCCGGCGACGATCACTTCCGGTATCGTGAATCCTTTTTCGGCTCTCCTGCGTTTCATCGCTTAGGGTTCAATATAGGTCTCGCTCCTGATCGCCGTTCCCCCGGGCACGACGGTCACGACCGGTGTCGGGTACGGGTTGATGGCCGAACCGCCCGGGAGCATTTCGACGGTCCCGGTGGCCGTCACTAAAAGGACATTGGCGTCGGCCGACGTCCCGGTGCCCGAGCCGCACGTGCCGTTGCAGACCAGCAGCTGCAGGTCAGCCACATCCGGCTCGCCCCGGCGGTTGAAACTCACCGTCAGCGGCAGCGAAAGCCCGGTCCTCGGTGTGACTGCAATATTCGGCGGAAACGGCGTCGTTACCGAGTCGCCCGCGTCCGCGACATCGCCGTTCTGGTTCACGTCCGTCACGAGTGTGAAACCCGCGGTGTCGATGATTACGCGTGCGCGTTTGTCCGGATTTGGGTCCGTTGTATCAGTGGAGATGATCGCCCGGCGTTTCACGGAATCAAAACGCGCGCGTTCGAACGCGGTCTTTAGTTCGCGTGCTGCGTTTTGTCGCTGAAATTGTTCGTTTGCGTTTCCCCGCTGCATCATGGCGAGGCCGGCCACGACTGCGATGATGGTGATCACTACGAGGAGCTCGACGAGCGAGAATCCGTGCTCAGACTTCAAATTTGCGGGCGGTAAAACCATATTCTCAGCCTGCCGCTACATTTTGCGGCAATGGTCAAAAGTAAAAACAGTCAGGTGAAAGGGCTATCGCTGCCGCAACGCAGCTTGTGCCCGCCTGATCAAAAAACTTCCGCCGAGAAAGAGTGTTCTCAATCTTATAAACCCATCGCACGTGCGATGTAAAGAAAAAAATTCGCTGCCAAAAACGCCGATAAACACAGCAAAAAACTATTTACTGCCGATGCGGCCTGCCAGTTCGAACATCGGGCTGTAAAGCGCCGCGACGATGAACCCGACAAAGATGCCGACCGGCACGATCGCGAAGTTCTGAAACCAGAACAGCACCTTTTCCAGCTCGCGTTCGGCGCGTGTCTCGACCACCTTTGCGTAGTTGTGAAACGTGTTCTGCATGTCGGCGGTCTTTTCAAATGTCAGCAGCACGCCGGCGAATTCCTTGCCCATCAAGAACGGGTACGGCACGAAGAGCTTGTGCAGGTCGGTCGACTCGGTCATGAACCGGTGCCGGACGTGCATCAGCATCTGCGCGTACTCGGGGTTGGTCGAGGTCTCGGCCGCGACCAGGAACCGCTCCGTCATCGACGGAATGCCGGACGAAAGCATGGCCAGCGTCCGCAGCGTCTGTGCCGCATAGTAATGACGGAAAAAGCTGCCGAAAACGGGCACGCGAAGCGCAAAAACTTTTAGCTTATCGTTGCCCTCCGGCGACCGCGACCAGCGGACGAAAAAGATCGTCCCGATGATCACGAGAACAATGAACCCGACGCCCCACCAGCTTGTCAGAAAGTCCGAGCCCGCAATCATGATGCGCGTTATGAAAGGCAATTGTGCGTCTTCGCCCGAAAGCAGCGATGTATAGAGCTCGACCATTTTCGGCATCACGAAATAGAGCACGATGCCGACGGCGATAAAACAGAACGCGACGACCGCGATCGGGTACATCAGCGCCGAACGGATGCTCGAACGTATCGCGTCCGCCTTTTTCTCCGCCTCGGCAAATCGCTTCAGCGTCAGCAAAAATGCGCTCTTGCTTTCGCCGCTGTCGGCGTCGGTCGTGGTACCGACCTCCTCGCCGATGCGGAGCGCGCAAATGAAGGTGATCGGGAATAGCTGGTCGCCCTTGTGGTCACGCTGTGCGGCGAATGCCTCGGAGATGGTCCAGCCGTTCATCACAAGCTCGCCCGCGTTCATCAGCGCATCCGCGAGTACCTTGTTCGTCTGTGCGTATGAGAGCAGGCGACAGACCTGCGTCGGGCTTTCGCCTATCTCCATCAGGTCGCCGAACTGTTCGGCTAGCGTCGCGAATTCGACACTCGTCGGGCGGCCGGCACGCTGTTTCAAACCGCGACGCGGGCTGAGCGTCTGCACGCGGATGCCGGCACGCTCAAGCTCTTTCGACGCGAGGTCGAGGTCGGGCGTCTGGACAAAACCCTTTACCGGTTCGCCGAGCGAATCGATGCCGGCAAAGTTAAAGCCGGCCTCCGAACGCCGCATTTCGAACGGGTCTTCGAAATCGGAGATCACGCGGTCGGCACCCGGCAGCGGCCGTATCGGCGCGGCGTTGGCCGCGGACTGCGTGATGGGAGTGAACTGGTTCTTCGTGTTGTCCATCGTTAGCCGACGATCTCTCCTTCGATAAATTCATCGCCACGCGGCATCGGTTCCGGCACCGCCGATTCCTGATAAGCCCGGTTCGAAAACTGCCGCTTGCTTTCGACCAGCCCGAGCACGGCGGCGACCTCCATCTCCGACGTAATCCCCTGCAAGACCTTTTCGCGGGCGACCGTCTTCATCGGAATGAGATAACCGGCACGCGTTGCGCGGTTCACCACGTCGCGGGCGGTCAGGCTGCGGTTCTCGACCCACTCCTTTACCTCGTCGTTGAAGTAAAGCAGTTCTGCCATCGCCGTCCGGCCGCGGGTTACCTTGTTGAAACACTCGGGGCAGCCGACCGAGCGATACACCGGCCGGTCGTAGTCTTCCGACGGGTGTTCGTCAACGATCTTGCACCGCTCGCAGAGCTTTTTGATCAGCGACTGCGCGAGTATCAGGTTAAGGCCGGTCGACAGGTTCTCGCGCGGCAGCCCAAGCTGGAACATTCGCGAAAGCGTGTCCTCCACGTTCGCCGCGTGGAACGTCGAGAGCACCAGGTGGCCCGTCAACGCCGCGTTGATCGCGACCGCCGCGTGTTCCGCCGAGCGAAGCTCGCCGATGCCGATGATGTCCGGGTCCGCACGCAGGCAAGAATAGAACGCATCCCACCACGTGAACTGCGAATTGGGCCTCAGGCTCATCTGCGTCCGCCGCGTTGAGCGGATCTCGACCGGCTCACCGATCTCGATGATCTTCTTCGAATCGGGCTCCTCGAGCTGTGCGTAGATCGCCTCGAGCGTGTTCGTCTTTCCCGAACCGGTCGCTCCGGTGATGATCAGGATGCCGCGGTTCTGCGAATATGCCGCCTTAAGGTCGGCGATCTGCTGCGGCAAAAAGCCGACGGCGTTGATGTCGCGGATCGGCTTTAGCTGCGACCTCAGCACGATAGACGGCGCGTAAAGCGTCGGCTGCGAAACGAATCGAAGCTCGACCTCGGCGGTCCGCCCGTCGCGAAGCGCGCGGACCTTGACCGTAGAGTCGATGTCCTTGAACTTCATCTGCGTGGCGTCCTTGCCGGAGATCTCCGCCATGCCCATCGCGATCTGTTTGATCTTGGTGAACGGAATGTTGTCCCAGCGGACGAACATCTCGCTGTCGTAACGAAAGCGGATGCGGCCGGTCGGCTGGCCGGCCTCGATATGCATGTCGCTTGAACCCGAGCGGAGAAATTCCATCAGTATCAGCCGGATGAATTCCTGCGTCGTCAGCTCTGATTCGTTTCGCTTGATGTTCCGCTCGTATTCCTCGACGTCCGTCAGGTCGATCCATTCCTCCGACTCGTTGCGGAGGTCGGCCTCGGACGTCGCCTGCGCGGCGAGCGCCTCTTCGACCGTCAGCAGCGATTGCCCCTCGCCCCAGTTCTTCGTCTTTTGCGACTGCTTTTTCTGCTGGTGCTCAAGCACGAGCGACTGCGTCCTCGCACTGTAGATGTGCGAGTGCATGTACTCGAAGAACGCCTCGTCCAGCTGGACGAACTTAACGTGGAAAGGGCTGACCCGAAGCGCGTGGACGACGCCGTTGCGGTGATCGGGATTTTTGATCTGTACCAGCCCGACCTCGAAATGCGGCGAGTCGAAATTGCCGGTCCACGCGTTCAGTACGACGGCCTGGTAGCGGCTGGAGGCTTCTTTGTTGAGATACTGCGAGAATTGAAGCGAGCTTTCAACGCTGTACTTTTTCTCCGGCGGCTGTACGGTCATCGCGACATCGCCGGGGCGGCCGTTCACAGAGGTGCCGCCGACCTGCCTCGGGTCGGTTTCCGGCCCGCCTGCCGCCGCGGAAGCTCTCGCCTCATCGATGTCTTCGTACTGCATAACCGCTTGGTGTACAACAATCTACTTATGGACGTATCCATATGCGCTTTTTTGCGAAAAAATTACAGATACGTCCATTTTCTTTCTACGGCCCTTTGACCTGCTTCGGCTCGGCCTTGTCTGACCGCTCTTTCATCGGCGGCGTTATCGATGGCGGCTCGGTCGTCGCTCCGGGCACGTCGACCGGGCGGATCACTTCGCCGAACGGTATCACCGAGGCCGAGATCGCAAAGTAGAGCCGGTTGATCTGCGACGACTTCACACGGCGTTTGAAGAGCTCGCCGATAAGCGGAATATCTCCGAGGCCCGGCGTCTTTGAAACGGTCCGCGTATCCGCATCGACCGTGAAACCGCCGAGGATCGCCGTCTTGTCTTCGCCGAGTAGAAGCTGGGTCTGGATCGAACGCTGGCTTATCGCGGGCACGTCACGCGCCGTCACCGAGGTGTCGACGTCGTTCGCGCCAAGCCTCAACTCGAGCGTGACCGCCATCGGGTCGCCGTTGTCGTCGTCGATCACGTACGGCGTGACCGCAAGATTGTTCGAGGCGTCAACGAAAACCACGTCGCCCTGCCCGCCGAGCGTGCTGTCGATCACGATCGGGATCGAACGGCCGACGTTCAGCGTTGTGCAGAGCCCGTCGAGCACGGTGGCGAAGGGCCGCGATTTCACCGAGATGACGCCGTTCTCCTGAAGTGCGGTCGCCTGTACGTTGAAATCGAACGTGCCGATGATGGTCGAGAAATCGAACAGCGTTCCGCCGCCGCCGATCGTGTGCCCGAAAACGCCGCCGCGAGTTCTGCGGTCCGCAGTTCCGCCGATGATCGTCGTTCTGACGCCGACATCGTAGAGCTTGTCCTGGTTGGCCGTGTAGACCAACGCCTTGATCACGACCTGGAACGGCGGCCGGTCGGCGCGTGCGATGATCTGGTCGATCAGCTCGTGCTCCTCATCGGTCGCTCGGATCGCAAGAATGTTGCGGCCCGGTATCTGCGTCACGAAGCGATTCGTCCTGATGACCTCGGCCTGCTGAACATTCGTGGTCTGGCCGCCTCCACCGCCCCCGCCGACGCTGCTTTCGGTCATTGACCTGATGCCGAGGATCTTTTCGATCTCGATTATCAGCTTGTCGAATTTCGTGCTGCTTTGCTGGCCCGCGGTCTCGCCCTGCTGGCCGCCGCCGTTCTGCCCGCCGCCGCCCGTTTGTCCGCCCTGTCCGGCGGAACTTCCGCCGCAGCCGCCGCCCTGGCCGCCGTTCTGGCCGCCCTGGCTTCTGTTAGCGAGGTCAACCGTGCCGCCGCCTGTCCGTTGCAGGAATTTCAATTTTACGAAGCGCGTCTTTACCTCGGCCTGGTCCTGCAGGCTCGGCAAAACGCTGTTCTCAACGAGCTCGATCGTCGTTTGGTCGATGCACTTTGCACGCACGCCGGAGATGAAAAGCTGCGAGCGGAGAAGCACGTTCCACGGGATCGCACCGGCCTTGATGTTGATCGGAAGCTGGCCGACGTTCGGGCCCATCACAAAGTTGACGCCGAAGCGGTTGTGGATCTGCAGCAGCAGGTCTTCGAGCTTCAGCTCGGCCGTCTGCGAAAAGCGGATCGGTTCGCCGACGAAGTTCGGGTCGCAGTAGCTGCCGTCGCCGCGCTTCATCGGGGCGATGTTGAGCGTCGTCATGCCGGTGACGACAGCCGCTGCTGCTTTTCGCGGTGTGTAGGTCACCGCCTTTGGCCGGTCAAGGCTCGCGGCCGTGACCTCCGGGCTCGTTGTCAGGTATGAAGAAAGCCACGCGGCGCGTTCACTGTGTTCCGCATCGAGCATCACCGCCGCAGGTTCGAGCGGCTTCGGTGCTTCGGCCGGAGCAGGCGCTTCGACGGCTAGTTCGGTTTCCGTGGGTAAATGTGCTTCGGTCACGATTGGTTCTTCGACCACGACCGGTGCTTCGACCTCCGGGTGTTTTACGCCGAAGCTCACGGAGGCTTTCGAATCGAAATGCCGCGGCCTGCCGCTCACTCCTTGCTTCGAAATAAGGGGCCGCGTCGTCCGTCCCGCGATCATGGCCGGCGCGATCTCTTCCGCGAGATCGATCGGGGTGAACAACGATTCGGAAGCGACATAATGCGCCTTTACGATTTCGACGGGTGCAGCCGCTTTTATCGCTACCGCGGGGCGAACTGCCGCCGGCATCACGGCCGCGACGAAGATTCCCTTCTCAGCCGCGGCGTCGATCGCCGTGATCTCCGCCGCCGGGCTCGCGTGCTCTATCTCAAGCACCGGAGCCGCTTCGGGCGTGATGGTCAGGTCGATCGCGTGCATCACAACATTTCGCGAACCCGCGGCCCGCAGACCGGAATGTCCGGTGCTCTTCTTTTTCGCACCCGCTGCAACGGCACCATCGATATTCAGCGACGCAACGACTGGTGCGAACATCTTCGAATGCTCAGTCTTCACCACAGAGCGATCGGCCTTATGGGACGAACCGCCGCGAACGATCGCCGGTGCGTTGAACGCAAAGCTCTTTGTGACGGAGCCCGCGGGCCGTGCCGTAACCGACGGCACTTTCGGGCCGAAATATCCGAGCGTGAACCAGCCTTCGTCATCAAAGCGTCCGTCAAACTCCGGAAGCGGTGCGGTCACGTCAACCGCCGCCGAGAGGTCGAGAGCATCGACGACCGGCATAGCACCGACCGCCGCATTGTGCAGCTTTGGCTTTATGGCTTCAGCAACCGCGGGGCTAAGTACTACATTTGCCGGCCTGTATGCGGCCGTTCGCACGGCCTTTACCTTCGGCTGCGGCATCGCTGCCTCGTGGTCGAAATGCCCTAAGATCTCTGCAAGCGACGGTGCCGTCGCCTTCATCGATCCGTTGGCGAAAACGCCGAACGTCACTGCGAACGCGGCGATTATCAACATGGTCCTTCTCATAAATTTAGGCCCCTAAGAACTGGCTCTTATCGAACGGCCCCACGACCGCATCCGTACGGTCCTCCGCTCGTCATTGAAACTGAACACGACGCCTTCCGATCGAAGTTCCGTCAGCCATCCGTCGTAGAACATCGTCCCGACCGGGAAGCTGACCGTGCGGTTCGCGGCTTCGGAAAAGAAAAGCACTTCCTGCACGCCGTCGCCGCCGTCGACCAGGCCGACCGGCAAGAGGTCTTCGATCGCAAACACACGCGGGTCAAGCTCGACGTCGATGCCGACGCGGGCTCGTTCTTCCCAAGCGGCAAATCTCTGTTTCGTCGCCTCGACCGCCGAAAGCTGCGGCTCAGCCGGCGTTGAACCAGCCGTCGCCTGTACGCCCGAACCGCGGATGGTCTGGACGCTTGTCTGCGTCGAACCACCGCCGGTTGACGCCGTGCCGCCCGAAACCGAAACGGTGCCCGTCGTCATCGATGCCGGCACGAGGCCGCTGATGCCGGTGCGGTCGTTGAACGGGTCGCGGACGTCAGGCGGCAAGGGCTCGCTGTCGAGAGCGAGCACTTTTGTCAGGTCGCTTTGTATCCGCGGGTCGATCACGATCGGCTTCGGCTGCAATGCCGGGCTCTCCTCGGCCGCACGGCTTTCCATGTACGACTGAGCAACGCCATAGGTCCAAAGCCCGAAGAACGCGATAAGAAAAACGAGTACGAACAACGCCGCGAGCTTGAACCCGAGCCGGTCCTTTAGCGGGACGTAACTTTTCTCCGCAAGATTCTCGTTCGTCATTGCCGGCTCACCTCCTTCTGGGCTGCGTCATGCGCAAGGTCAGCCGGTATCGGCGGCATTTCCGCCGGCGGCGGCGCGTGATATGCGACAAGCGTAAAGCCCGCGGAGACCGTGCTCCTCATCGAACCTACCGAGAAATCGCGGACCAGCAAGATGCGCGGCATCCGCGAGATATCGCCAAAGAATCTGACGACCTGCGGATACGGGCCGGTCACGACCGCCGGTATCTCGCGTTCGTAAAGCTTTGCGGCCTTCGGCGATTTGATCGATTCCTTCACCGCCATCAAGCCTGTCAGCGTCACGCCGTTGCGCCGTGCGGCGGTCTCGACCTGCCCGAGCACGTCGGCGACCTCGGTCTCTTCAGGCAGCAGCGGCTTCGCTTCCTGGTAAAGATTCACTATCTTTTTGAACTCGGCACGAAACTGCGGCTCGCCCTCGAGCATCTTTTCGGTCGTCTTGTTATCTATCTCTTTTTTCAGCACCATCTGCCGATGCTGTTCGTTCGTTTCCGCCCAGCCCGAAAGCAGGTAGCCGTAGATCAGGTACGCGACGCCGAACGAGATGACTGCCATCAGCAGGAACGTCACGACCGGGCCGTACTTCACGCTCTCCAGCAAAATGCTGTCGCCCGCCGCCTGAAATGAGCTTGTGTTCTTCGGATTTCTCATAACGCGATACTTCCTTGCCTCACTTTGCGGGCGGTGCGGCCGCAACCGTTTGCTGTGCCGGCGGCGTTCCGGGCTTCGGCTCCGGCGGCGCAAGCTTTGCCAGCGGCAGATAGCTTCCCTTCATGCTCCACGAGATAACACCCGGTGCTATCGCCGAGCCCGTCAGCGTCGAGCCCGTCATTCCGGGCATCGGCGGCCTTCCGGCTACGGCCTGCATCGGCGTTCCTTCCTGAACCTCGTACGCGAGGTTCGCGAACAGCCGCGAACCGCTCTCCGCGCCGCCTGCAAATTCCAGCGATTTCAGAAAAGCCGCGATCGCGTCCTTGTTTCGGGCAAGCCCGCGCATCTCCATCGCTCCTTTCGGGTCGAGCTTCAGCTCCGAAACGTAGAACGCCGGGTCGAGCGTCAGCGGGTAGTTCGCATCAAGCTGGTAAAGCATCCCGATGCCGACCGGCTGCTGCTTCCTAAGCTCGCTGACCTGCGTGACGAATTCCTGATACCACTGCAGGTTCGTCTCATACGACTTTCGGCGGTCGAGTGCGGGCTTCAGTTCCTGCGTCCGTGCATCCGCGGCGTATTCGCGATAAGCAAGGGCGATATTCTCGCGGACGAGATTCGCCGTGTATGCGAGCAGCAAAGCCGCCGCCATCACCGGAGCCGCCAGGATCGTAAAGACCGCACGGTTCTTCCGCTTCGCGGCGTCCGCAAGTTCCTGCTGCCGGCGTTCGAGCTGTTCTGTGTCGGACATCACCAGCAGGTCGCGGGCAAGGTTCATCGGCGGCATTTTACGTGCACCCGACGGCTGTTCGTCGCCGAAGCCGAACGACCCGAACAGCAATCCGCCGGCGACCGCCTCATCGACCGGCACCGCGATCGGGAAAAGCGTCAGCCCGCTCTTCGCCGCGTATTCGTCGGCGATCGGAGCGATGCGTTCGGCAAGCGATGAATCGCTCGCCCAGACGATCTGCGAATATGTGTCGAGCTGCAGCTGCTCAAGCCTCTCGGGCGAGAGCTGCATTATCATCTGCTCGAACGCCCTGCGGATATAGGCTTCAAGCTTTCCGCCGTCGTCCTTGCTCGCCGCCGTTTTGCTTTCGAGGTCTTTCGGGGCGATGAACGAATATTCGTGAAACAGCCCCGACCGCGGGCTCCAGAGCCCGAAGCTGAACCCGCCGCGGCCTATTAGCAGAAACGCCGTCACTTCCTTATCACGTCCGCCGTGCAGGGCGGCGTCGCCCTCGCGGACAGCCGTTAAAAAATATCTAGCGACGCACCGCACCGGCGTTTCGACGATCAGGTTCGTCCGCTTCGCCGCCGGACCGGCAAGCGACCGCATCCGCTCGCGAGCGTTATCGACCTGCGGACGCGGCACCTCTGTCATCGCGACTTGCCCGTTCGGCAGGCGTCCGATCGCACAGGCCGTTTCCTCAAGCGAGGTCTCGAATATCGGGTGGTTGTCCGTGCCGGCGAACATCTGCTGCTCGGCGTGCACCAGCCATTCGGCAAGCTCGTCGTCACCGAACGCCAGCCGTTCGCCGTCGAGTGCTAGTATCCGGGTGCGTTCCGAATAGTCCGAAACGACCGTCAGCAGCAGCGTCTGTTCCGAGGTTGGCGGCAAGCCAAGCTGGCCGCGGCGGCGCATCTCGATCGCCGCCCCGAGATTAAAGTCCGACGGGAACCTGACGACGTCCAGGCTGTACGTTCCGCCCGGCCCGCTCTTCGGCGAGGCAACGACGACGCCGTTCTCGCCCCAAACGACCGCAAGCTGGTCCGCCGATGATGCGAGGTGGGCATACATGCGGTTGCCGTCAACGCTGTAGCCGAAGGCACGTGCCCGCTTTGTCCCAGAATTAACGCTCATAAAACCTCTCGTGCACTACATCGTTTCCCGCAGCCGCTGCAACCTGTCCGCCGTGTTTGCCGTCGTGCCCGGCCTGGCCTGGTTCCCGATAAGGTCTTGCAGCTCTTCCGGGTTTCCTGTGATCATCATCGCCGTCTCGAGCGTGATCATCCGCCGCCGGTAAAGCGAAGCAAGCGACTGGTTCAATGTCTGCATCCCGTATTTCTCCGAGCCGGTCTGCATCATCGAGTAGATCTGGTGGATCTTGTCTTCGCGGATCAGGTTTCGCACCGCGGAATTCGGTATCAGGATCTCGAGTGCCATCACGCGGCCGTTGCCCGCCGCGTTCGGCAAAAGTGCCTGGCACATAATGCCCTGCAAAACGTTTGAAAGCTGCGTGCGGATATTCGCCTGCTGGCTCGCCGGAAAGACGTCGATGATGCGCGTGATGGTCGATGCGGCGGTGTTAGTGTGGACGGTCGCAAATGTCAGGTGTCCGGTCTCCGCAACGCGGAGAGCCATCTCGATGGTCTCAAGATCGCGCATCTCGCCGACCAGCACGACGTCCGGGTCTTGCCTGAGGCCGGTGCGTAGAGCGTCTGCGAATGTGTGTGCGTCCGTGCCCAATTCGCGTTGGCTGACGACGCAGTTCTTGTGCGTGTGCAGGTATTCGATCGGGTCTTCGATGGTCAGGATGTGCTGGTGCCGCGACTGGTTAATGCGGTCGATCATCGTCGCAAGCGTTGTCGATTTACCCGAACCCGTCGGCCCCGTTACAAGCACAAGCCCGCGCGGACGGCGGCAAAGCTCCGCTACTACAGGCGGCAGCCCGAGGTCTTCGAACGACCGTATCTTGTAGGGGATAACGCGGTAAACGCCGGCGATCGTGTCCTTTTGCGTAAAGATGTTTACGCGAAAACGAGACAGCCCGTCGAGCCCGATAGAGAAATCGAGCTCGAGCTGGTCTTCGAATCGTTTGGCTTGCTGTTCGGAGAGGTAGGCGTATGCCAGTTTCCGTGTCTCGTCCGCAGTTAGAGGGTTCCAGCCCTCCAGCGGAACAAAGTTGCCGTGGATCCTGATCTGCGGCGGGCTGTCGACCCTCAAGTGAAGGTCGGACCCGCCCAATTCGACGGTCTTCTGCAAAAGACCGGCGAGCACAGCTTGGGGGTTGCCGTTAATGCTCATTGGGAATATTTGCAATAATGCCTAAGTTAAAAAATGAAACCTCTCGGGTTTCCATGACCGCTTCGGTCGAAACGTTACAAAACAGTCAAAATCTCCCAACGGAAAACTTCCGTTCTGTCCCTCTGCTCGGTCCGGCATCGGCACCCTGGCCGCCGCCGTTAAATTTTCTTAAACAAATACAGGGTTTGCGGTATAAGTGCCGCTAGTTTCGCGATAACGAATTTTTATGTCAACACTTTTTTTTAGTTCGTTGTGGCAGGCGACAAACGCGAGCGGAATATATTGTGGTTTTTGACAAAATTTCGCTCTGAACTTGCACTTCAGCGTGAGGGTTTTTGTCACATTCTCCTTCCGGCAACAAAAAAAGTTCTTTTCAAATTCCGCTCGTTGCGCTTAGACTGCTATCCGATACTGATATCGTTCACCTGGTCTTTTAGACATTTCGCATTTTAGAAACTCGGGCTCTTTTGCCCCTTTTTGTGTTCTATGCCCACACCGGACGAACTTAGTTTTTCGGCCTATCCGGTGCCGATAGAGAAATTGCGGCGGCTGATCATCGGCCGTGCCGGCCTGATACTCCTGCACCTATTTGCCAACCTCTGGCGTACCGGTGCGATCGATCAGGCAATGGCCGGAGCGCTTGATCTCCGCCGCGCGTTTAGCGATGGATTGCTTCCGTTCTTTGGCGCGACGCTGCTGCTGACGGGCGTCTATGCTGCCCTTGCAAGCTTCGGCGGACGGCACCATTTGCAGGCCCGCCTTCAGTTCGCCATCGACCTCGTTCTGATAACCTGGCTCGTCTGGCGGACGGGCGATATCGGCTCGCCCTATATCACTCTATATATTGTACTTATCAGCGTCGCCGGCTTCTTTCTCAATAAATCCGCGACGCTGTTTCTGTCTATCGCGTGCGCAGTTTTCTTTACCGTTCTTGCGTTGCTGGTAACCGGCGAAATGATCTATTCCGCGTCCGGAGAGCAGCCCGTTTCGCGTTCGGTTCAGCTCATCGGGATGAACGTAGTCGCGATCCTTCTGGTCGGCCTGCTTTCTGCACGCCTCTCGGAACGGCGGCGTATCGGCGAACAGCTGCAACACACTGAAGAGAGCTTTGCAGACCTTCACATCCTTCACGAACGCATCGTCGAATCGATCCAGGCCGGGCTGATAACCACCGATCTCGAAGGCCGCATCTACGCGTTCAACCGGGCGGCGGCCGAGTTCACGAGAATACCGGCAGCCGAAGCCATCGGCCTCAGCGTATTCGACATCTTCGGCCCGGAGGCGCGTCGGCATGCACTCCGCTGCCTTACCGGCACGGATTCGCCGGCAACGTTCGAGGCCGTTTTCGGCGACGACAACGGCAACGGCCCGCGGCGTACCGCGTCATGCTCGGTGGTCCCGCTTCGCGGCAAGGATGGAGCCGTAACCGGCCTCATTGTAACGTTTCAGGATATCTCGCATATGAAGGCGTTGGAGGAAACGGTCCGCCGCTCCGACCGCCTCGCCGCCGTCGGCAGAATGGCTGCGGGCCTCGCCCATGAGATAAGAAACCCGCTCGGTTCGATGAGCTCGGCACTGCAGTTCCTGCAGGCAAAGGAAACGCGTGCCGCCGAGGACGGCGCGTTGATGAACGTCGTACTCCGCGAATCAGACCGCCTGAACGGCATCATCACGGACTTTCTCGCCTTTGCCCGGCCTAGTGCGAAGGGCCACGAAGGCACACGCCGCGAGGACGTGGACGTGGCGATAGCACTCCGTGATTGCATGTCGCTGATAAAGCACAGCCCGGATGCAGGCGACGGCCACGAGTTCAAATGTCTGTTGCCGGACGAACCGGTGATCATTACGGCGAACGAGGCAGAGATAAAGCAGGTCTTCTGGAACCTTGCACAGAACGCGATACAGGCGATGCCCGACGGCGGCAAGCTTTCCGCCACGCTTGAACAGCCGATGCCCGGACGAGTCCGCGTCACCTTTACCGACACCGGCACGGGCATCGCGGACGAGATACTCGAGCACATTTTTGAGCCCTTCACGAGCGGTTCCGGCGGCACCGGCCTCGGGCTCTCTATCGTCTATAACATCGTCCGCTCGCACAACGGCAAGATCGATGTGCAAAGCAAAAGGGGCCGCGGAACACGCATCGCGGTCGAACTCCGCGGAGCGTCGCCCGGCAAGCGATAACGCAGCGCGCTTTTTGGTATGGCTGATCTCCTAATTGTTGATGACGAAAAGGGTTACCGCGAGGTGCTGTCGGTCGTGTTTGCCGCCGAGGGCTACGCCGTGGCGACCGCTCCGCACGGCCGTGCGGCCATCGCTCATCTCAAGAAACACCCGGCGGATCTGATCATCTCTGACGTCCGCATGCCCGACATGGACGGCATCGAACTCCTCCGCCGCGTCCGCTCGATCGACTCGGACATCGGCGTCGTGATGATGAGCGCGTTCGGCACCATCAACAGCGCTCGCGAAGCCTTTAAACTCGGTGCTGACGATTTTATCCAAAAGCCGTTCAACAATGAAGAGTTAAAGCTGATCGTCGCCCGCACGCTGGAACGCCGCCGCCTTGTCAGCGAGAACCGCGTGTTGAAACAGGCGCAGCGCAAGACCGGCAGCCTTGAGAACATCGTCGGCAGTTCGCCAAAAATGGCGGAGCTTTTCCGCCTTATCGAAACGGTCGCGGGCGAACGATCGACGATCCTGATCACCGGCGAATCCGGAACCGGCAAGGAACTCGTTGCCCGTGCCGTCCACGGCCTCTCGGACCGCGCGGAGAAGCCGTTCATCCCCGTCAACTGCGGGGCGATGGCCGAGTCGCTATTGGAGTCAGAGCTTTTCGGCTTTATGAAGGGAACGTTCACGGGTGCCGACCAGAACCGCCCGGGCGTTTTTGAGGCAGCCTCAGGCGGCACGATCTTTTTGGACGAGATCAGCGAGATGCCGTTGCCGATGCAGGTAAAGATGCTGCGTGTCCTGCAGGAAGGCCGAGTTAGAAGGATAGGCTCAGCGAACGAGATCGAGGTCGACACACGCATCATCGCCGCCACCAACCGCGACCTTCGCTCGATGGTCGAGGACGGTACGTTCCGCCAGGACCTTT
This sequence comes from Pyrinomonadaceae bacterium, assembly GCA_030372865.1. Lineage (GTDB taxonomy): Bacteria > Acidobacteriota > Blastocatellia > Pyrinomonadales > Pyrinomonadaceae > OLB17. Next base: position 6,697 of record JAUCQE010000115.1, on the reverse strand, counting down.
TCTATCGTATCTCGGTGATCCCGATCGAGGTCCCGCCGCTTCGCGACCGCCGCGAGGACATTCCCGACCTGATCGAGCATTTCGTTCGCAAGTTCAGCATGCGGTCCGCCAAGACGGTCCGTGTCGGGAAAGACGCGCACGCGGCCCTCTTCGAACGCCCTTGGCACGGCAACGTCCGCGAGCTTGAACATACCATCGAACGCGCTGTCGCCCTGACGGCCGATGGCGGCGAGATCTGTGCGGACACCTGCGCTGCCTACGCGAACCGTCTGCGTACGGTGCCGAATGTCCTGCCCGCGGACGGCATCGACCTTCGCGAGCATATCCGCACGATCAAGCACGACCTCATCGAACAGGCTCTGTCGCGCACCAAAGGCAACCGAACCCAGGCGGCAAAACTCCTGAAGCTCGAACCTTATCAGCTCCGCCACCTGGTGGAAAGCGGCAACTGACCCTGACTGCCCACAACTGTAAGAAACGGCAACGGTTATACAATCTTCGCTTGCCGTATATATCAGACTCTGTTATAGTTCGCAGTGAAGTAACTCTCCTCCCCGGAGAGCCGCTTCAAAAAGATAGGCGCATGGAGGTGTGGGAGACTTCTTGCGCCTATCGCCTTTTTAAATGCAGTGAATGGTGAATGGTAAATCGTGAATAGTTAGGATCTCTCCGCGAGCCTCTGCGCCCTCTGGGTTAAAACATCTTACTCGCCGGTCTTCGGCTTTTCGGTGCAATCCATCCAAAGCCTTCCGGGGCAGTTGAAGACCTCCGGGGCCATATCGCGGGTTATCTGTTCGATAGAAATGTATGAGGGCGTGGTACCGTGCGTCGCGATCGTCCAGCCCAGTTTATGTCGGTTGCGCCAAACGTACGCATAGGCTTCGTTCTCATTCTCGCCCATCAGGTGGCGTGCTTCATGGAGCAGCACCATTGCCCGTTCCGTATCATCGACGGTCTTCGTATAAAAATCGCTGTAGAGCGTGATTATCTGAAAAGGAAAATTCGTACTCGCATACGCGTTCTCGTCGCGGATCAGCGAATTCAGCCAATGGTCGGTGCTCCGATAGGTGACCGTGCGTTTTAGCAGGAACGCCTCCTGGTCAAAGCCTTTTTGCTCGAGCACCGCGATCGCCGCATCGATCTTCGGCCGGTCCTGGGGTGCCGGCGGCAGCGATGTCGTGATCAAAGATAGGTAAAACGCCACCACCGCGAGCACTGCCGCGGTCAGGTGGTTTGCCAATTGGCCGATTATTACCCTTAACACTGCTTTCTTGTCCGAACCACGGCGGCAATCCCGCCTGTTTATCATTATATAACGTCGTTCAACGTCTGACAACAATTTCATTTCCCACCCCTTGCACGTATCTAAAACAGGCATTCGCCCACTACATATGGTTTAGACGCAAACACAATGCCGCCGCCGTTCCCCGCAATTTAACGCGGTGATCAGCCGAACATTGCATCATTTTGTTACAGGTAGCGGGAGAAAAATGAACAGGCGGAAGTTCTACCGGCGGCGGTAAACCTCGACACCTTCTTTCATTTCCAACTCGATCTTGCCCTCGCCGTGGGCGTAGTCGAGGTGTGCGACCGACTCTGAGATCGCGAGAAAGCGGTGGACATCGTGGCCCATCGAGTTCGGAAAAAGCCTGAGTGCGATTTCGAAGGCCGTCGAACCTTCTTTTTCAATAAGCGAAATGACCCGCTTTTGGCGTTCGTCTATCGCTCTGACGTAGCGGTTAAATATCTCCTCAAAATCCGTCACCGGCTCGCCATGCCCGCCATAGGCGAGCGTCGGCTTTTGAGCGCGAAGCCGCGCGAGGCTGACAAGGTATTCCGCAAGCGACGGAAAACGGCGGTCCGGGTCGATCGGGTCCGGAGACATGATCGGGTTCGGCGTTATCCTTTTTAACACGCAGTCGCCGCAGATCAACGTCCGGTTCGCTTCGCGTACGAAAGAACACGACCCCGGCGTGTGACCCGGCGTGTGGAGCACCTTTAGGCTTCCGGATTCGAACTCGAGTTCCATCTCGTCGCGAAGTTCGGTTAGATCGCCGTCCGCCAGCGAATCCGTCAGCAGCGAGATCTCTTCGTAAAGCCCCTGCATATCGTCGAAGACCGCCGCCGGCACGCCCGAACGCAATATCAGCCGCCGGTGTTCCTCCCTCGCGAGCCGGCCGAAAAGATGGCCCGTTTCCCAGTTGTGGACCAGAACCTCGGCGTTCTTGGCCTCATCGCGGACCTGCTTTGCCAGCCCGCAATGATCCTCGTGGGCGTGCGTCAGCACGATGCGTTTCACGTCGCGAAATTCTAGTCCGTTAGCCGCCAGCCGCTGCCTGAGAGCGGCCGCAGCCTCCGGTGTTTTCGGCCCGACGTCTATCAGCGTTACCGGATCGTCCTTGATCAGGTAAACGTTCACGTCGCCCACGTAAAAAGGCGTCGGTATCGAAAGCTGAATGATGTTCATAAACAGCTGAGGTTCACCGTCGATTCTAACCGATACCAGGCGAGATCGGGAACCGCGCAAAAACGCGGCCGGCCCTTCGAAACCAATTCCTTAAATTTAATTAGAATCAACTATTTTGCTTGCCTTTAGGGGCGATTTTAAGTTACAAACTACAAAGCAAATCTTAACATTTCTGCAACCTGTCTGGTTTTTCGCAAAACTCAAGATCGTGAGGCTTGAAATTTAGGCCGCTCCCAACCTGAACCTGCCAGGTTCACGTCTCACAGGTAAGGCAGAAGAACGTTCGCTACATCAAGGAGAACACTAAATGAGAGCAGTTACCAAAAGGGTGCCGGTTCTTTTAGGGACAATCTTCGCCGCGGCCCTCGTTTTCGCCATCGGCGTTGGGCCCGCGTTTGCCCAGGCACAGTCTAACGCCGCCGACCTTACCGGAACGGTAGTTGACCCGAACGGTGCCGTTATACCCGGAGCAACGGTCACGGCCCGTAACCTAAGCACGAACATCACCCGCTCTGCGACCGCCGACGCGGCAGGGTCGTATACATTCATCGCATTGCCGCCCGGTGATTACGAGATCACCGTCGAGGCGACCAACTTCAAGAAGACTCAGATCTCGCCGGTCAAGCTCACGGTCGGCCAGCGTGCCGAGCTTCGAGTGCCGATGGAGATCGGCCAGCAGGACGTTGTCGTCACGGTGACGGGCGACGCGGTCGAGCTTGTTGAAACTACCCGCACGACCGTCTCGACCACCATCGACCAGGCCCGTATCGAGAACCTGCCGATCAACGAACGCAGTGCGACCGGTTTTGCCCTTACGATCTCGACCGTCGGCCGCGACAACGGACGCCCGGTCGGTCCGGCACCGACCTCCGGTCTTAACATCGGCGGCCAGCGCGGCCGCTCGACGCTCGTTCAGGTGGACGGAGCCGACTTTACCGACAACTCGATCAACGCCGCACGCTCGACCGTTTCGCAGGAGGCAGTGCAGGAATATCAGGTTACGACCAATTCCTACATGCCGGAATTCGGCCGTGCGACGGGCGGTATCGTCAACGTCGTAACCAAGAGCGGTTCGAATCAGTTCACCGGCAATGTCTTCGGCTTCCTTCGCCATAAGACCATACAGGCCCGTAACGCCTTCGCTCCGGTCATCGACGGCGACCCGGACAAAAAGCCGCCTTACACGCGTGTCCAGTACGGCTTCACGCTCGGCGGCCCCATCGTTAAGGAAAAGACGTTCTTCTTCGGTTCGTTCGAACAACGTCGTCGGCAGGAATCAGGCTTTTTCACCGGCGACATCATCGGCGGTGCGACCAGCAGCATCACCATCGGTGCCCCGTTCCTTCCGGTCCCGCAGACCTTTACGAATCTGACGCCGGCACAGGTCGCGTACATCCAGGCGACGCTCGGCACGAGCCCGCCGACCGCACTCGCATATGCACACCTTGCCTCGATCGGCGGCCAGACCGCGTTGAACGGCGGCAGTTCGCTGATCAACTTCCTGCCGGGCCTCGGCGTTCCGCAGGGACAGCCTGTCGGCGGCCGCTTCCTGCTTTCAGGCATGCCGGTTCCGCTGACGCGCGACTCACGTGGCGAACTCATCGCGTTCCGTCCGCTTTCGCAGTTGAGGACCGTGTTCCCTATCTCTGAGGGCACGACCTACAGCTCGATCCGCGTCGATCACCAGTTCAACACCGACCATAAACTGACCGTCCGCTTCGGCTACAACCCGAGCAAGATCGATGGCATTCAGGACGAATCGCAGAACCAGGTTCTCGGCCAAAACGATTACTCACGTACCGGTATCCAGGACCTCAAGGACCTTTCGTTTGCCGCATCGGTCGCGAGCTTCCTTCCGAACAACATCGTTAACGACGCCTACTTCAACTACGGACGCCGCAAAGCGAAGTTCGATTCGCAGGTCCCCAGCGTCGCTCACCAGATCGCCGGCACCGGCTTCATCGGATCGAACCCGTTCTCGCCGGTCGACCGCGTTGAGAACCGCATCCAGTTCCGTGACAACGTGACCTGGGCAACCGGCAGCCACACGTTCAAGTTCGGCGGCGACGTCAGCTTCATCTACGGTGATGCTCAGTTCGAGCTCAACTTCCCGGGCCTGTTCAACTTCAGCCAGCAGTCGTGCAGCACGCTCATCACCGGCTGTACCGGTCCGGCGTTCACGCCGATACAGACGTACGGCCTCGGCTTCCCGAGCGTGTTCATCCAGGGCTTCGGCGATCCGAAGAGCTCGCTGAAGAATACACCGATCGCATTCTATGCACAGGATTCGTGGAAGATCCGTAGGAACTTCACGCTGAACTACGGCATTCGCTACGACGTCGAACTTACGGAAGAATATCCGCCGGTCGCTTTCCGCGATCCGCTGACGGGTATCCAGCTTACGGAACAGGACGTTCAGACCGCCCAGGACGCGCTGAACATCACGCAGGGCTTCCCGCGTGACAATAACAACTGGGCACCGCGACTCGGTGCCGCATGGGACGTCTTCGACAACGGCAAGACGGTCATCCGCGGTGCGCTCGGTATGTTCTATGACCACCCGCTCCTCGCGGTTTCGTTCAACTCGAACATCGCCGACGGTTCGCAGCAGCAGCAGGCGACCCTGCTTCCGATCGGCGGCCCGAGCCCGACCGGACTGTTCAACGCGTTCCAGGTATTTCACGGAACGGTCTGCGGCGTCCAGGGATCGGTCCCGACCGTCTGCGGTTCGACCGTTACACCGGGCGTTGCCTCATCGGCTCGCTATCTCTTCGGACAGCAGCGTTTCGACCCGAGCACCTTTACCGGTTTCGGCCCGATCCTTCCGTTCACGCTTCACGTGAGCAAGGATTTCGAATATCCGTATGCTATCCAGGGCAACTTCGGCGTCGAGCAGATGATCGGCAAGGACATGGCGGTCTCGGCACAGTACATCTCGGTCAATGCCCGCCATCTCGCACACCCGCAGGACGTTAATACCGTCCGCACCGATCGCCTGGTCGGCAACTTCAACAGGTTCTTCGGTTTCAACCCGACCAGCCTGTCGCAGGCGGCATTCGGCATTTCGATCCCGACCGTTGGTACCGTCTTCACAGGCGGTTGCGCAGCAACGCCGTACGGCTGCTTCACGAACGCGGCGGGAAGGCAATTCCTGATCATCATCCCGGGCATGGTCAGCGCGCTGGTCACCGGCGGCGTTCCCGACCTCAACAACAAGGTCGTAAACCCGATCATGGCGAACTACTTCCGCACGCTCGGCCCGAACTACTTCTTCATCGCGTCTGCCTCCGGCGGACAGGTGACGAAAGCGATCTTCGACAGCCAGCTCGGCGGCAGCCTCGCGACGCCCGGCCCGATCAACCCGTACGCGGACGTCAATGCTCAGATGTCTGACGGCAACTCGTCGTACAACGCGCTCAACCTGGAATGGAAGAAGCGTTTTTCGAACAACGTCCAGTTCTTCGCGACGTACACCTGGTCGCATTCGATCGACGATTCGTCCGACCTCCAGACGCTGCTGAAGCCGCAGGACAACACGAACTTCCGTGCTGAACGCTCGGATTCGCTGTTTGACCAGCGTCACCGCTTCGTCTTCAGCGGCCTTTTCGCGGCTCCCGACAGCTGGAGAAACGGCAACTGGGCACAGAAGTTCGCAAATGGCTTCCAGATCGCACCGATCATTGAATACGGCTCCGGCCGTCCGTTCAACATCCTCGCGGTTGGCGACGCCAACGGCGACTTCCAGAGCACCAACGAACGTCCGACCGTCCGTCCCGACGGCACACTCTGCCAGACGGGCGTCGATGCGGGCTGCCTCGTTGGCGTCTTCCCGGCGAACGGCAATCTTGGCCGCAACATGGGTATCACGAAGAACTTCTTCTCGGTCGATATGCGTGTGACGCGTAAGATCCGTTTCGGCGAACGCTTCAGCATCGACCTGATCGGCGAGGTCTTCAACCCCTTCAATCGGTTCAATGAGGCAGCGGCAAACCCGTTCTACCAGGTGGTAAATGAGGTGGGCCAAAAGCAGGGCAGCAAGTACCTCAGCCGCTCGACGGCCGCTTACGACCCGCGTCAGTTCCAGTTCGGCTTTAAGTTCAACGTCTAGAGCCTGACAGCGGATATCTTCAGGGCCGGGCGAGCAATTGCCCGGCCCTTTTCCTTTGCCTGCCGTGCATCTAAACTCTGAGTGTTGAAAGAGCTTTCCGAAAAAATAAAGGCGTTGGCGAC
>JAUCQE010000114.1 GCA_030372865.1 Pyrinomonadaceae bacterium | reverse complement strand
GATAAACGCCTGTCGCCACAATGAGACGATCGTGAATCTCAGGAATGGCCGTCAGCTGACAGCTTTCTTCCAAAATACCGGCGGTAAGAGGATAAATATCAATTCGCTTGTCACTGGTAACATCAGCCAGAAGATCCTGCACACGCGGAATCGCCGAGCGGCCCTTTTCGACGATGAACAACGCCTCTGCTAATGCGATAACGGGCAATATTAGGTCGCTGGCAGGGTCGCTAATTATACGCTTAGCTTCCGCCCCTAGCAGACTGTTCCCTTCGAGGTGCCAGATCAAAGCATGTGTATCGAGGATATGCCTAGTTGCCATTGAGGTCGCGATCGGTAGGATGCCATTCAGCTATGCGGAAATCACTTTCGGACGCCATTGGACGGCCTGAATCAGCATATTTGCCGAACTGCATTGGGACCGACGCCGTTGTCTCAGCAGATAACGAGTCTGCCAGGAACTTGATCAGCTCGACCTTTTGCTCGGCCGGCAAAGCTTTGACCCGATCCTTGATCAGAGATATTTCCTTCGTGTTCATTCCCAACTCTGACTAAATTTTAACATACATATAAGGCCGTCGAGACCGAATACGCGGACGGAAAAAAGACCGGATTCATTCCATAATTGAACCTTTGAATTCCTATTGTTCAGTCGAGTCTTCTCTTTGATCCTGCACCGACATACTTCCAGATCGCAACGGCGGCCTGAAGCAAGAACGAACCGGCGAGCGTTCCAACGGCGATCCAACTTATCCATGCCGTCTCGCGGAGCGCGTCGAAGTATTTATTTGGATCGTCTCGCCAGGCAAGGATGAGACGGTTTGTTTCGACCAAGCCTGCCAACGCGACCAACAGCGGCGTCAATAGTATCAAGCTTGTTACCCAACCTTTCTCGAATAACTTCAGCAGTAAGAACGCCAATATCGACAATAGAATGAGCTTGGCCGGGTAGCCCAGAATGTCATAAGGATCGGAATGGGACATCCAGATTCCTTCGATCGGCGTGTATACAAAACCGCACATTACGGACGCACCGTATGAGACGCCGACGAAAATGCCGAACAGGAAAAGGCTCAACGCCAGCGACGCAGCCGATAGAGCCAATGCCGATCGTTCCAGAAACTTTTCCATCATGCTCCCCGATCTTGTGTGGATCTTGCCGCGATAATATCACACGTCGTGAAGCCGCTTATCAGGACTTCACTGTCTCAATAACCTATAATTGTCGTGATGGTTAACACGGAAACGAACAAACTTGGATCTTTCCCACCGGATTGAAATGGCGGCGTGAGTTAGTTAACAGCTTCGATCTTATGAATCGGCTCCACGATACGTCCGGATCCGTACACTCGGGATACCCTGCCCGTCAATCGGAGCGGGCGAGGATTTGATATCCCCCAGGAACCCGGCGGCTCAACGAGCCTCTCACCTAAAAAGTCGATCGGATCTCCCATGGAATCGATTGCCCGGAGCCGATCACGCTTCAAGGGCGCGCCGTCTGCATCGGTGCATAGAAGGCAATCAGTCGTAACTGACGGCGAACATTTCCGAATACGAACGATAATGCGTGCCTCCTCTCCGTAATAAATCACCGCAGTGCAGATGCCGGGGAGTTCTGGCTCAAGACCTCGACAGACAGTCTTTTCGTCCATGTATCCCTCGAATGTCGCGAATTCGCCATGCGCTGCATGCACGACATGCTGGAACCCGCGGATCTTCGAGGTTTCGGGCACGGAGTCGAGCCGACGTGCTCGACTCTCGGCTTCGATCTCTGCCTTTCGCTGTGAATCGAATACAGTCGCCATAGCAACAATGCCCAGTAGGAGAGTTCCTGCAAAAGCTAAGAAGCTGAACATACACCTGTCATCTGAAGAAAAGCGGGCCATCGAGTGCCAATGATACACAGGGTTTGACGGGAAGAAAAGGAATTTCTGACATAAGCCTCGTACTCACATATAATTCAAAGTGTGACTAGCAACGTTAATATAATCGGCGGCGGGCTCGCCGGGGTTGAGGCGGCTTGGCAGGCGGCGGAGTTGGGGGCGAGGGTGCGGCTTTACGAGATGCGGCCGGTGCAGCAGACGCCGGCGCATCGGACGGACAAGCTGGCGGAGATCGTGTGTTCTAATTCGCTGAAGACCGACGAACCGGGAAGTGCTCCCTATTTGTTAAAGGAAGAGCTTCGCCGAGGCGGTTCACTGGTGATGGAGGCAGCGGCGGCGACTCGTGTTCCGGCGGGGGCGGCGTTGTCGGTTGACCGCATCAAGTTCGCCGAGATGATCACAGAGCGGATAGAGGCTCATCCGAACATCGAGATCGTGCGGGAAGAGGTTACTGCGATGCCGGATGACGGCGTTCCGACGATCATTGCCACCGGCCCGCTGACCTCTGATGCGCTGACGGCGGACATCATGCGGTTCACGGGCGACGACCAGCTTTATTTCTACGACGCGATCGCGCCGATCATCGCGGCTGATTCGATCGATATGTCGATCGCGTGGAAGGCGGCAAGATACGACAAGGG
>JAUCQE010000113.1 GCA_030372865.1 Pyrinomonadaceae bacterium | reverse complement strand
TTCGGAACTCGTCGGCAGCGTCAGATGTGTATAAGAGACAGAGATGTCTGACGAAGAGGTGATCGAGAAGCTCAAGGCCGCGGGTATGGATTCCTGCCCCGGCGGCGGAGCGGAGATCTTTGCGGAACCGACCCGCTCGCGCATCTGCGACCACAAATGCGACGGCGATCGCTGGCTCGAGCTTGCCGGTAAAGTGCACGCCGCGGGCTTGAAGACCAACGCCACGATGCTCTACGGCCACATCGAGACCATCGAAGACCGCATCGACCACCTCGTCCGGCTTCGCGAACAGCAGGACCGCTCCGGCGGATTCCAGTGCTTCATCCCGCTCGCCTTCTACCCGAACGGCACCGCTCTTTCGTCGCTTCCCGGCCCGGACGCGATCGACAATCTCAAGACCATCGCCGTCTCGCGCCTGATGCTCGATAACTTTGACCACATCAAGGCCTACTGGGTCATGCTCGGCAAAGCCACCGCCCAGACCGCCCTCCACTTCGGCGCCAACGACCTCGACGGCACCATCACCGACGGCGGCGAACTGACCCACGCCTACGCCGCCGAAGGCGACGTAAAAATGACCAAAGCCGAGATCATAACCATGATCCAAAACGCCGGCTTCGAAGCCGTGGAAAGAGACACAGTCTACAACCGCGTGGAAGCGGTCGTTGCATAGAAATGAGTTGGGACAAGACCGAATATATAAATCGAATTGAAATATTAGATTCCGGTGAACTCTTTCTGGGTATCGAGAGCGAAGGGAACGAAATGTACCAGTACGTTTACCGCGAAGCAGCCGGCGTCTATTGGGATCCGATATTGAAAGGCTTTAAGTCGACGGATTTGAAAGATTGGACGCCTTCCAAATGGTTCTTTCACATTGTAGAGATAGCTCAAATCGGTGTCGGGGTTAATCTCATTCTGCGTGACTCGATTCGCTGGAAAGGCATTCCTGACTTGGATAAGAAAGAGATACTCGCTGCGAATTCCTAAATGTTCAAAGCGAGTCCTAAATGGCCCTCACGAAGCGTAAAAGATCGCTCGCGATCACTAACAAATCCACGCGGAAGCCATCGGAACCGGCGATTCGAGTTACTCAGCCTGTGAAACAGGTGAAATAACTGTAGCCCCACGTGGAGCATAGCGGAACGTGGGGTCCCATCCAACACAAACTCTGAGCGTGTGAAACATGCGGAATAAAGTTCTCGCGCACTATGCTTGAGAAAGAATTCTTGACGTAGTTACATTTTGTAGTTACACTGTAAACGATGGAGTCTGACGGGGACGAAGAGAAACGGAAGGCCAATCTCCGGAAGCATGGTGTCGATTTTGTTGGTATCGACCTGTTATTTGAAGGCGAAACGGTACGATCCTTGATGACCGTTTCGATTATCCTGAGCAGCGGTTTGTATCCTTCGGTTTACTTGAGGGGCGTGTCATAGCCGTTGCCCATGGAGACCGAGTCGATGATCCGGATAATCTCTGCAAGGAAGGCTACGAAGAATGAAGAAGAAAGTTACTACAAAACGATCAGAGACTGATCGGCAACGAGCCGATGCCGGCATCGATACGTCTGACATCGCAGAGATCTCACCTGAAATGTTTGCCCGCGGGGTAGTCCGCCGCGGTCTGACTACCGTTCCAAGGAAACAGCAGCTCACCATTCGGCTCGACAGCGATGTCCTCGATTGGTTCCGTCATCAGGGGCAAGGCTACCAGACCAAGATCAACGCCCTCCTCCGAGCCTACATGGACGCCCATAAGGCATAACCACCTCAGCGGCACCATAACCAACTGCGGCGAACTGACCCACGCCTACGCCGCCGAAGGCGAAGTAAAAATGACCAAAGCCGAGGTCATCACCATGATCAGAAACACCCGCTTCGAAGCCATTGAACGCGACACTGCCTACAACCGGGTCGCGGCAGTTTAGGGCGATTTGCGACTCCGGTTTGAACAGTTCGATGTAACGCCATGAGATCTACTCCCACGCTCTTCTTTTTTGCGATAGCCTTAACGGGCTGCGGAGTCGGCGACCTGGGCGGAAGCCAGTATGGACTGCTTAGAACTCAGGCTCCGAGCGGCGAGGTGTTTTATTTTCGTCGCGAAGCCCGTGGCTTGAACCACGACACCCTGTCTCTTTCAAAGAATTCGGATTTTTGTGCTGAGCCTGATCCGAACAACTCATTGATCTTCACCGGTTTGGGGCCCGTCACCGTGTTCTACAAATTTGCTGGCGATGAACTACATTTATATCTAACATCGAAAGTCGACGTCCCGGCACATTTCTCAAATTCGACGAAGCCGGTATTCCATAAGATCAATAACCTGAAGTTCATCGAGCTACGCGAATCATACGCAGAAAAGGGCCTGCGAATCACCGAGGTTCCGCTTGACCCGAAGTTAAGCTGCCCTAATTGAAAAAGCACGCCAGCACCGAGCACAACGAGCGCGAGACAATTAAGAATATGGGAGACAACCGGGATTTCGATAGGCTCGAGTCATTTCTGAAACTTGTGCCCGCTATCGTTGGAGAGATCGGGAAAGGCCGATTTGAGAACGGCAACTGGTGGGTCAAGTTCGCGATCGATGTTGACCATCCGCTGGCTTGGAGCGTGGTTCAGGAGTTTGGCTGCGTGCTCAATTACATTTCTTTGAACGAGCGTTTGCCAACCGCATTTATGCCGGTTTCACCCGCACCATATCTTAACGGCGGCCCACGAGACTTTCTTTTGTGGGTCATTGAATCGACAGACCCCAAATTCAAACCGGGAACGGCAAAAAATGGCTTGAGGAAAGACTGCCTCAACCGGTGGATGATATTTCCGCATGGCCGGGTGATGAATAGCGGGAGCCTCGAAGAACCTGTTTTGATCGAGTGCAGTTTGCATTTGAATTCTGCGCGATTCGGAACGTAGAAGTTAAAGACGTTATCAAACTGATCGTGCGTGATGGCTGGTTTCTGGTGAGAACTCGCGGCTGAATATCTCAGCCTTTGCCCGAGACGAATACTTCTGCCTCTGCGGCGAGACCAAAGGGTGCACGCCCACGCCGCCGGAACGAAAATCGATCTACGCATCAATTCCCAAATCGCCCGCTGCCCGAATTTCGTCTATAATTGTCTCGGCCTGCGAATGGGTAGTGGCTCACCTCCGCTTCTCGCTTCCGTTGGCCGTTTTTCACAATTACAGCTTCACGAGGGTTAGCGTCTCAACAATGTCAATGATGAATCGATTCTTCGTTCTCGCGTGCGGGATGTTCTGTATTGCGGCTTCCGTCTCGGCGCAGGTAAACAATGCTCCCGACTTCTCTGTCGCCAGCGGCAACGCCGCGCTGACCGTGAACTTCACGGCTTCGTCGCAGCCATTTCGCCTTTCGATCCGGGGAGCGAACCTGACGTTCGCGCGGAATGACAAGGCCGGCATGACTGTCAAGACCGCGGACGGTTCGCTGGTGGTCCGTTTTGCGAAGACCGACGAGTTCGTCGACCTTTCGAAAAAGCTGACCGACGACGAGGTCCTGCGTGCCCATCGCGACTGGTCCAACTGGATGCGCGCAGCCGAGGGGGCAGGGCGGATCAAGGTCGCAGAGGAAACGCCTGAAACGTTCACTATCGCTGATCTTCGCCCGGTCGCCGAAAAGCAGAAGACTCTTCATTCCATCGCCTGGACCGCCGGGCCCGAAGGACAAATGGAGCGTGTCTTTTACCGCACTACTCTGGTCGGAAATATTGTCGTGATGGTGGGCGCGGCTTTTGACCGGAATGACAAGATCAGCGACGCCCGGGCGTCCACGAGCCAGGTGATCGGCTCGGTCACGCTGCTTGCTGATTCGGCCTCCGCTAAAGTACAGGACGACGACATCGACGATTTTCTCGAAATGGCCGAGGACAACGGCGTTACCCGCGAGGACCTGAAGAAACGAGCCGACGAGTTCAAAAACGAAACGCGGTCCGGCGGCACCGCTGCCGCCACTCCGGTCCGCACGCCTTCCGCCTTAACTGCCGGCGATGCAATGGCCCGTCAAATTGACATCATGAAGCGGGAGGCGGCATACACCGAACGATTCGAGGCTTTCAAAAAGGCTTATCGGGACAGGTTCGGCACGACCGCCGCCATCCGAATGCGCCTTGCCGACGGTAATAAGAGCTACATCAACGGAGCCGAACTCGCCCGGTTTCTGGCTTTCAAAAAGGAAACGGAAAGCTTTATCGCCGAATATCGTGAGCATCTTTCCCGATCCGAAAACATCTTACTCGCCGGCGGAAAGCTAGACGCGGTCGCCGCGGCAAACGCCGCCATCACTAGACTCACTAAAAACCTGGATTGGCTCAACGGCGAACTGGCCGCTTATTCGTCGATATGAACAATGGCAGCCTTCCCTCGCATGCAACCTCACCGAAGATGAAACAGATCATTGTCCACTTAGCCGCCCTTACGGCTCTTTTACTGATGACCGTCGCATTGGCTCCCCTTTCGGTCTCGGCCCAAGCTGATACGATCGAGAGCCTGACGCAAAAGATCGCATCGGAACCCATGGTCGCGGCACATTACATGGCTCGGGCCGAGTTGTATTCCGATCTCGCAAGCGAGAAGGAACTTCCCGAAAACCTGCCGTGGGCTGCGCGGGCCGCCGCTGACTATTCCGCCTATCTGCGGCTCAAGCCGAACGACGCACAGGCCTTGCGTATGCGGGCACTCGCTCGCGGCATCCTGTTCATCGAGATCAACCCCTTCTCCACCGCGGACACGCGTCGAGCCTACAGGCTAAACCCGCGCGACCTTGAGGCTCGCGACGAACTGCGTTCCCAGGCTGCCGAATACCCGAAATTTTATCGTTCGAAGGAGTGCCGCGACGCGCGGGTCAAGAACGCATTTCGTGATCATCCGTCGGACGAACCGCTGACCGCCCTTGGTGAGGCTCTCGACGTGCAATTGACCGGAGATGCCACCGTCGCGCTCAAGCACCTGGCGTGCGGTGCCGACCCGAATTACGTTTATCCGCGAAGCGGACAGCCGGAGATCTTCGACTTTGTCTTTTTCCGCATTGAGCACTTGATCGCAATGCTCGAGGCCGGGGCAAAGCCGAACCTGACGGACCGAAAAGGCCGGACGCCGCTGATGAAATCGCTTGATGCGCTCATGAACAGCGGCAACGAGATCAACGATGCGGTGATCGAAAAATTCCGTGTCCTGCTCGATTATGGAGCAAATCCCAATGCCCGCGATCGAAGCGGCCAGTCAGTCTTAACTTACGCGAGAAAAACCAACGACAAGAAGTTGATAGACCTGTTCACCCAGCGCGGAGCGAAATAGCTAGCATGCCCACAAAATACCTCTTACCTGTCACTCTCATTGTTCTTTGCGTTCTCTGTGCTCCCGCAGATTCGTGGGGGCAAACGTATGCGGAAATGGATGCCGAAGCCGCGGCGGCTGATCAAAGGCTCTGGCAAAGCACGTTTCTTGATCCCATCGGGAAAAGATTCACCGCGGAATTCGATGCGGGGAACTACGCAAAGGCTATAGAAGAGGCGAACAACTTTCTCGCCTACGCACCGGAAGCGCATGGCGGCCTCCAGTTGTTGCGGGGCCGGGCGCACCTTGAGCTCTTCAAGAGCACGGGCGATCACAAACATTTCCCGAAGGCGCGTGCGGACTTTCTTTTCGCGATACAGAATAGGCCGGAGGACGTGTGGAATCGCCTCTACCTCGGCGACCTGTATTTCGCCGGTAAATTCGGCCTTGAAGCCGACCGTGAATATTCAAAGGCGCTTGCGATGGACCCGGCTTCCCTTCCTGCACTAAGAGGCAAGGCCGCCGCCGCATACTTCGCCCGCGACATGCAAGGGTGTGTGAACGCTATCAAGGGCGTGATGGCACATCCGGAATATAAAAAGGACAACGATGCGTGGTATCACTTACGAATCGGCCAGTGCTACGCCGTGCTTGGCGACAAGGCGAACGCCAAGCTGAATTTTGAGAAGGCTGTGACAATGCAGCCTGGCTGGAAAGAGTCATGGGTGTATATGGCTTTCGCCAAGGGCGGCTACACCTGCAAACCTGCCGGGCGTAACGAGCCTGACAAACCATTCGAGAAATACGTGCATCATCTGCGCGCTTATCACTGTCCCGACGGCGGTGCGATCGCGCTCTTTAGCGTCGAAAAGGAAGACCCGAATTTAAGAGACGACGGCTTGTTTCACGAGAACGAGTTCCAGCGGGTAGTGAATCAGGCCGGATACGCCGAAACACTTACGTACGCAAATGCCCGCTGGCTTTACGGCGACGCGATCTTCTGGCTCGAATCGGCCCGCAGACAAGGGAAGCCGTTCGAGATGAAGGCCCACAACGAGTACCTCGAAGTCCTCAACCACGCGATCAATACCGAGGCGGGCAATAGCAGCGACCGCAACGCCCCGGATTACCGCTCACTTGCCCGCTATGAGCGTGCGAAACTCCTGCTAGCTCATCCGGATAAGCAGATCAAGCTCCTCGCCTGGAAAGAACAGGGCTACTTATCCAATATCCCTGCCGCCGAATATGCCGGAAAGAGCGTCGCAAACAACGGAGCGGACGTGAAGACCCGCATCATCCGCGGCCGCGTCTATTCGGAGGTGAAGGGCAACCATCGTGCGGCCGTTCAGGAGTTTGACGCGGCAGCAAATATTCTGAAGACGGCTTACGGAACCACCGCGACCCCCGCCGATGCACCGCTCCGGGCCGAGATCCTCTGGCGGAAGGGCGACGCATTGGCCCGTCTCGGCGAGGTCGACCAGGCCGCGGTCGCTTTTTTAGACTCTCTAAAGATCGTCCCGATCAATCCCGATGCTATCGAAGGGTTGGAGCGGCTGAGGGTCAGCCCCTCGGTCTCGGGGAATCCCGCCGCTGAAGCGAAGGTCTATGAGTTCGTGATGATAGCCCGCATCAACGCGGTCTCGGTGAGGGTCAACCAGGCATACGCGGAATTGGCGACCTATCGCGGGAAAAGCGCGTTATGTTCGGCCGCACGCACGTTCAACGACATTGTGACGAAGGAGCGCGGAAAACTCACATCGCTGGC
>JAUCQE010000112.1 GCA_030372865.1 Pyrinomonadaceae bacterium | reverse complement strand
TTGAGGTGCCGAACAAGAAACGCGAGACGATATATCTCCGCGACGTCGTTGAATCAAAGAAGTTCACGGAGTCCTCGTCGCTGCTGAGTATTGCACTCGGCAAGACCATCGACGGGCTGAATTACGTTTCAGACCTCGCGAAGATGCCGCACCTTCTGATCGCGGGTGCGACCGGTGCGGGTAAGTCGGTCGGCGTGAACTCGCTGGTCGTGTCGATCTTGTACAAGGCACGGCCCGACGAAGTGAAGTTCATTATGGTCGACCCAAAGCGGCTCGAGCTTGGCGTGTATGCCGACATCCCGCATCTCGCGACGCCGATCATTACCGACCCGAAACGGGCGGCGATCTCGCTGAAATGGGCGGTGACGGAAATGGAACGCCGGTACAAGGACCTTGCAGGGTACGGCGTCCGCAACATCGACGGATATAACACCGAAGCACGCCGCCGAAACTCGATAGAGCAATGGGACGAGAACGGCGAGCCGCACCGCATCCTGCCGTACATCGTCATCATCATCGACGAGCTTGCCGACCTGATGATGGTGAGCGGCAAAGAGGTCGAGGAATCGATAACGCGGCTTGCGCAGATGGCGCGTGCGGTGGGCATTCATCTCGTGCTCGCGACGCAGCGTCCGTCGGTGGACGTTATCACCGGATTGATCAAGGCGAATTTCCCGGCACGCATCTCGTTCCGTGTTTCTTCAAAGGTCGATTCGCGGACCATCATCGATGCGAACGGTGCCGAAGGATTGCTCGGCCGCGGCGATATGCTGTTCCTTCCGCCGGCGACATCGCAGGTCATCCGCGTGCACGGGGCATATGTGGATGAGAAAGAGATCGCGAAGATCGTCGACCATATAAAGGCTCAGGGCCGGCCGGAATACGACACGACCATCACGAAGAGCGACGAGGAACTCGACGATTCGGGCGATCTGCCGGGCCGCCGCGATCCGCTTTTCTGGGACGCGTTGAAGTGCGTGGTGAACGCGAAACGCGGTTCGACATCGCTCTTGCAGCGGCATCTGCGGATCGGTTACGGACGTGCGGCGGCGATCCTGGACGCGATGGTGAAGGAAGGTTACATCGGCGATATGGACGGCTCGACGCGTGCAAGGCCGGTACTGCAAAAGGCCTATGACGACCTGCAGGACCTGGCGGAAATGGGCGACGTCTAGAGGGCCGAACGGCTTTATTTTATTTCCACAAAATCTGTGGAAAAGTCGATGAAAAACCCGCCGCGGAAGCGTTCAAGTCTTTGTAACATAGGCACTTTTAGCATTTTGCACACGTATGTGGCATTGATGTTACGAAAAGCCGTAAGTCTCCCGAATGCAACAGTTAAAGCGAGCGGCCAAGATAATTTTATCCTTGTTTATCACCTTTGTTTCGGCTTGCTCGGTACCGCATGCCGTGATTTCGGACGCCGCATCGCCTGCTATTGAAAACCGGGCCGAAACTGTGAATATCAACACCGCGACCGCCGCGGAATTGCAGCGTTTGCCGCACGTCGGCGAGACCCTCGCCGGCAAAATAATCGAGCACCGCGAAAGGCACGGCGCGTTTCGCAAGCCCGAGCACCTGATGCTGGTCGAGGGCATCAGCGACGCGCGATTCAGACGCATCCGCCATCTCGTTTCGACCGAGTAACCGCCGATTCCCAAAATGACCGCTGCCGTTCCCGCACCAAAAGCGAACCGCTCGCCGCTAGCGTGGCTTGCGGCGGCGTTTGCGTTTGGCATTGTTGCGGCCGCGGGCATCGGCTTGCAGCCGATCGTGTACTTGATGATCGGCGTTGGCGGGCTTGTGACGGCTTGGAATGTGCGGGATCGAGCCGCACTTGCCGCCTGCTGTTTTGCCTTTGCAGCACTTGGTGGGTTTTGTTACGCGTTGGAACTCGGCTCGGTCGGCGAGACGAGGCTGCGTCGGGTTTATGACGAAGGCCGGATCGCATCGGGCGACCCGGTCGAGATAAAGGGAACGGTCAAGGGCGGGCCGGAGCCGGCGTTCGACGGCGTTTTTGTAAAGCTCGACGCGAGCGAGTTGGTTCACCGGGGCGAGACGCGAGAGGCGTCCGGGGTGGTGAGATTTTATCTTCCGCTAGCGGACCATGAAGCGCGTGCCGACCTAGCGGGGTTGGATTTGCGGCACGGCTCGATCGTAACAGTCGCGTGTGCGGTGATGCGCGAGGACGCGTACCTGAACCCCGGCGTGACGCCGCGACGTGAGATTCTCGACCGGCAGGGCATCGACGCGACGTGTACGGTGAAGAGCCCGCTGATGATCGAGAGCGTTGGGCACGAATGGTCGCCGCTTGGTTTTGTTTACGAACTGCGGCGGCGTGCGATCGAGCGGATCCGCGAAATGTTTGAGCCGCGGACGGCGGGAGTGCTGATCGCGTCCTCGCTCGGGGACAAATACTTTCTGGACCGTGAAACGGCGGAGGTCTTTCGCGAGGGCGGGACGTTTCATGTGCTGGTGATCTCGGGGCTGCACGTAACATTCATCGGCGGGGTGCTGCTGCTCGCGGTGCGGCGGTTCACGCGGCGCAGGCTGCCGCAGTTTCTGGTGACGACGGCGGTGCTGTGGGCGTTCACGATCGCGGTCGGGGCAGAGTCGCCGGCGGTGCGTGCAAGCGTGATGTTCACGATCGCGTTGTTCGGCTTTGCGATCTTCCGGCAAATGACTCTGATAAATGCCTTCGGGGCGAGCGGGCTTGTGCTGCTTGTGATGCGGCCGAGCGATGTGTTCGATCCGTCTTTCCAGCTGACATTCGCGAGCGTCGGCGGCATCGTGGCAATGGCGTTTCCGCTGGTGGAAAAGCTGCGATCGATCGGCGGCTGGATGCCGACCTCGGGCGAGCCGTTCCCGCCGAATGTTCCTGGTTGGCTGCGGCGGACGTGCGAGACGATCTATTGGAACCCGCGCGAGTGGGAGATCGACCAGACGCGGCAGGTGTGGTCGGCGAATATCCGCAAATCGCCGTTTATCGCGAGGCTCGCAGAGATCGGTTTGAGGCGGCCGTTGGCGTTCGTATTTGAGGGGCTGTTGGTGTCGGTGGTCGTGCAGCTTTGGATGCTGCCGTTGCTTATCTGGTATTTTCACAGGGTCTCGATCTCGTCAGTTGTCTTGAATCTGTGGGTCGGACCGCTGCTTGCGGCGGAGAGCATCGTGGCAGCCGCGGCGTTGGGTTTGGACGCGATTGCGGGTTGGCTTGCGATACCGGTGATCTACGTGACGGAAACGCTGAACGAGGCGCTGTTGTGGCTGCCGGGCGTTTTTGTCGAGCAGGGCTGGGCGAGTTTGCGGCTTCCGGTCGCGGCGGACGAATGGTGGATGTATCCGCTGTTCCT
>JAUCQE010000111.1 GCA_030372865.1 Pyrinomonadaceae bacterium | reverse complement strand
CGCTGTCTCGTGGGCTCGGAGATGTGTATAAGAGACAGAGCGTGCTCTTTGCGTCAAAAAAATACACCTCGGGCGTGACCGTGGCACCGAGCTTATCTGCGAGGACATTACCTTTGTCAATCAGCACCGGGAACTTATAACCAACCTCGGCCGCGTCACGCGTGACCCACGCGAGATCTTCAGTGGCATTCGAATTTATACCGATAAACTTTATGCCTTTGCTTTCATAATCCGCGGCGATCTGGTTGATGCGTTCGTTATATGCCTTAACGACCGGACACTGGGCGGAAAGAAACACGAGGACCGCGCCGTTCTTGCCCATAAGGCCGCTGAAGGAGTGTTCTTTGCCGTCAATGCCGGTTAGCTTGAAATCTTCGAGCTTAGAGCCGACGGCAAAATCGGACGCATACGCGGGCGAGAACGCCAAAACGAGCAGCGACAGCACTGCAGTTAAAGTGAAGGTCTTTCCTCTTGTCATATTTTTACTCCTGATCAGATACCAAGTTCGAACTTTTAAGCCGGCCGGATGCGGCAGTTATGAATACTTTGGGATTTGTACGGTGAACCGCGATTAAAGGTTGCGGCTCATCCAAAAAGCCGCGGGATGCGACGGCGTAAGTTGTTTGGCAGCAACACTTCCATAGCATCATCGACAGTTACGATCCCTGCCAGGTCACCCTCGTCGTCCACCACTGGAAGGGCGAGAAGATTGTACTCGGCGATGGTCTGGGCGACCCCATTGCTCGGATCCGACGGATGAGCGAAGCGGAAGTCCGTGCGCATGACGTCTTCTAGGCGGCTGTTCGGATCGGCCAGGATGAGGCTGCGGAGGCTGATGAGGCCGCAGAGCTTCCACGAGTTCTCTTCTTCGACCACGTAGAGGTAGTAGATCATGTTCGGAGTTTCCGCCATTTCGCGGAGCCGAATGATCGTCTCGCCGACCGTCAGATCTCGCGGAAAGGCAACAAACTCGGTGGTCATAAGGCCGCCTGCCGTGTCATGCTCGAAGTGCATCAGCTCCGCCACATCGGCCCTTTCTTGGTCCTCCATTAGGTTAAAGAGCTCTTCGGCCTTTTCGTCAGAGAGCTCAAAAAGCACGTCTGCCGCATCGTCAGGACTCATTTCCTCTAGGATGTCTGCTGCCCTTTCCTGGTCCATGACCTCCAGGATCTGCGCCTGGACCTCGGTCGACATTTCCTCTAGGGTGTCTGCGGCAATTTCGTTGTCGAGACTCTCGACGACCTCGGTGCGGTGGATGGGAGAGAGTGTTTCGGCGAGTTGGGCGATCTCAACCGGATGGAGCCGTGAAAGCTTGTCTTTCGATGATTTCAGCTGTACTGTCGCGGTCGCGGTGTCAGTGGCGAGGTAGCCGACGTCGGCCCAGTCGAGCACCTCGACGACGCGGTCGCTGCCGTAGAAACCTTTCGGCATCAGCCGGCGGAGAAAGCCCTGCAGGCTGACGTCAGCACCCGAGACGCGCCAGTCGTTCCCCGTCCCGATCAGCTGAACGTCATTGACCCTAACGACCCGTTTCCCGTCGACGTCGATAAGCTGGTTGTCGAGCACGTCCTTGCCGAGCAGGACCTCGCCTTCGCGGCGTTCGAAGGGCGTCAGGTCGAGCTTGGCGGAACGCATCTTCGCACCTGATTCGCCGAACACGGCGAGATTTCGCCACGGGATGAAGAAATTACGCCGCCTGAGCCGTGCGACCAGGCCGATCACCGGCGGATAATCCTCGCTGCCGTACCGCACCAGGACGTCGCTGATCGTCGCGATGCGCTCGCCGCGAGCGTCGGTGATCGGCCGTCCAAGGATCTGCGATAAATACAGCATATGATAAAGATAACCCAATTTTGCCCTGCTCTGAAACGTCTTTTTATCTTCACACGGGCGGCAAGTCTGTGATATTCTTCTGTTTGCGGTGGTAAACACCGTTTAATACTTACCAACCATATTGGAATTCCTCTCGCGTTAGTTATTTTCTTTCTTTAAGGGCATTCTTCCCGCCCCGCCTTTCCGGATCTCGAGCACATGAAAAGAGCCCACCTTGCAATCATTGCCCTGCTAGTACTTTCGACTGCTGCCTTCGGCCAGACCTCGGGCCGGACGTTCGATAATTTCGACCGTTCACAGGGCGTTCAGGTCTATTATCCGCCCGCACCGCCGACCGAACCTGCGGTGCCGAAGACGCGGCGCGTCAAGAAAAACGGCAAATGGGTGGTCGTTGTCGAAAAGCCGGCGAACAAGGTGCAAAGGACCGCCAGCGTCAGAGACGGGCTCGGGACGCGCGACTTGGGACCGGTCACGCGGCTCGCGATGGGCTCGAGCAGCAATCTTCGGGGCTTTACGACCGGAAACGCTCAGCACGATGCCTACATAGTTGAATCAAGTCTGCGTCACCGCATCGATCCGCTTTTGATCTACGCCCAGATGCACCAGGAATCTTCCTTTAAGATCCGCGCGACCTCGCATAAAGGGGCGAGCGGGCTGATGCAGCTGATGCCGGCGACGGCCCGACGTTTCGGCGTTACAAGCATTTACGACCCGAAGCAGAACATCGATGCGGGCGTGAAATATATGCGGTGGCTGCTCGATTTCTTCGGGCAGGACGTCGTGCTTGCGCTTGCGGGCTATAACGCCGGCGAGGGTGCGGTGCTGAAATACGGCCGCAACATCCCGCCATACCGCGAGACGCAGGAATATGTCCGCCGCATAACGTCGCGTTACCGCACGATCTCAGACCCGCGTTACGTCACATCCGCCCGGGCAACGAACGTCGCCGCAAACAAGGTAGACCAGAAAGACCCGACGCCGCTGAGCATCTACGAACCGGAACCGCTGACTCTCCGCACCGCCGACGGAAAGATGATGCTCGTCAGCCAGTAAAAAGTTCTCTACTCCTAGTCAAATTTGACCTGCGGCCGTGATAAAAAGCGGCGGTTTTTTGGTTTTCAGGTGTGTCAAACAGGGAAAATGGGCAAAATTCCGTATCAAAATGACCCCCTAGAAACTTTTCGCACGTAGCGTGCCGCCGCAACGTCGTCAAGCATCGCGTTTGGCGTCGATCGCGGCTATTTCCGTGAGGCAACTTTCACCCGACCATGGAAGAGGGCTGCTTCGCTCGTTTTAAGTCTTGACACGAACGTACTATCCATGCAATGATGTCTCATCAATGCATGGAGGTACTATGGAAGAAAGATTTATGGAGTTTCGTGGCGGGCCAAGCAGGGCCGGTGCGGAGAGGATCAAGGTCTCGCTGAATTCGAGAGGCGTATTCTATTTGAACTATGTCGGGATAAGAAAGCTCGGCAACCCGGAAGCGGTGTCACTGCTCTATGACGCGCACAAGCGGATCATCGGAATAAAGCCGACCGAGGCGTGGCGGCCGAACGCCTTCCCGCTCCGCGCGAAGAACGACAAGCGGACACACTGGATCGGCGGTATTCCCTTTTGCAGACATTTTGATATCAAGGTGATGAGGACCATCCAGTTCAACAACGCAAGGGTCGGCGACGACGGCATCCTGCGACTGAACCTGGAAGACATAACGATCATCGGGATGGAGAAGAAGAGAATTACCTAGACTGGAGGGCAAGCATCCCTGCTTGCCTCTTTTTCGCGTCTTTCGTGGTAAAGGTATCTCGAACGCGGATCAGGCGGATGCGAAAGCCCGCGCGTGAGCAAGGGCGGGACTAAAGGAGAAAGGATAAAGGCTGAAGGCGAAAGTAAAGAATTTTTCGACGGTGGCAGCTCGAAGCTGACGGCTCTTGGCTGTTAGCTGGCGGCTCTTTGCTGTTGGTTACGAACTGACAATCTACGCCTGCAAACTGGCAACTGGTTTAATTACCCTCTGCGGCCCTTTGCTCCTTTGCGGCTCTTTGCGTCACCTTTCTAGGTTCAATTTCCACCCGTGTTTATGAGGTCGAGCAAGTTGTTTCGCCTGTTTCACAGGCTTCGTTTGTTATTGACGTTGACTACACGTTCCGCAAAGCCTCCACGTGTAGCTATTGTTATTGCGTGTGCTCGGCACACTGGGCGTGGCGTTATCCGCGAAAGAACAAACGAAGAATAGGAAGCGCTTACATCCGCCTTTTCTGTTGGGTTGGGGTGGGATATTATTGAGCGGGCGAAGCTTATGTACTGCGGAAATTGTGGGACGGACAATGCCGACGACTCGTTGTACTGTAAGAAGTGCGGCAAGCTGATGGAGCATGAGGAGGAAACGCGTGTGGCTGTAAAGGATGCATCCGGTGCGGGCATGCCGGCGGTTCGAAGCGAGGACGGCAGCGATGAGCCGATATTCTCGATCACACCGACGATCAAATTCGTGATAGCAGGGTATGTGATAGCGGCGATCGCGGCTGTCGTGCTGGTGGCATTGATGAGCATGCTATTCCCGGGGCTCGGGTCGGTGGCGGGCGTGATCGCGGGGCTGTCACTGCTGGCGATACCGGCTCTTTACCACATCAGGCAGCGGCTGGTGCGGTACACGCTGACGGAGACGAAGCTTGAGATCGACAGCGGGTTCGTCTCACGGACGACGACGAACGTCCCGCTCGGGCGTGTGCAGGACGTGACAGTGACCCGTACGATCGCACAGCGGCTGTTAGGCATGGGCGACATCGTGGTCGACAACGCAGGCGGAGATGGCCGGTCGTTTGTAATGAAGAACATCGATTCGCCAAGGAAGTACGCAGACCAGCTGCTGAGGCAGATGGGTGACGTCGGAAGAGGCGTGTGAGTTTAGCTTTACGGCTCTTTGCGTGACGGAGGAAAACGTGACGCAAAGTTTTGCAAAGGAAGACGCAGAGAGCCGCAAAGGAAGAGTGCGGCGGTGCTTGCCTCGGACAGGTGCAGGCGAATCGGAGTAACGGTCAAGTTAGTAAACGAGCCGCCAGCTGCCAGCAAGCGGCCGACTGCCAACAGCTTACTGCTCACTGTTTAGATCTATGAAACGCATTTTTATTACCGGCGGGGCCGGGTTTATCGGGTCGGCATTTGTGCGGCTTGTTTTGGATGAGCACGCGGATGTTGAGATCGTGGATTACGATGCGCTGACCTATGCCGGGAATATGGCAAACCTGGCCGGTGTGGACGCGGAGAGGCATCGTTTTGTAAAGGGCGACATCTGCGACCGCGAGGCGGTGATGAACGCACTGCCCGAGGGCACGGATGCGATCTTCAATTTCGCCGCCGAATCGCACGTTGACCGCAGCATTAACTCAGCGGACGAGTTTCTGCGGACGAACATCATCGGTACGCAGGTGCTGCTTGACGCGGCACGCGAGAAGGGCGTCAGGCGTTTCGTGCAGATCTCGACCGACGAGGTGATGGGCAGCCTGCCGGATGACAGCGACGAGTACTTTACGGAGTCGTCGCCGCTCCAGCCGAATTCGCCCTATGCCGCATCGAAGGCGGCGGCGGAATTCGTCGTCCGCGCCGCGCGCGAGACTCACGGCGTGGACACGGTCGTAACGCGTTGCGGGAACAACTACGGCCCGAGGCAATTTCCCGAAAAGCTGATCCCGCTGATGATAGCGAACGCGATGAACGACGAACCGCTGCCGGTATATGGCGACGGGCGGAACGTGCGGGATTGGATCTACGTTGACGACCACTGCCGTGCGATATGGCTGGCGTATGAGAAGGGCCGCTCGGGCGAAGCTTACAACATCGGCGCGCGGAACGAGCAGGAGAACATCAACGTCGTAAAGGCGATATTGGACGCGGTCGGAAAGCCGCATGAGCTTATCAAACTCGTGACCGACCGAAAGGGCCACGACCGCCGTTATGCCATCGACCCGGCGAAGGCCGAGACGGAACTCGGCTGGAAACCGCAGGTGACGTGGGAAGAGGGGCTCGCCGCGACGATCGATTGGTACCGTGCGAACCAGGACTGGGTTAACCACATCCGCAACGGCGAGTACCGGAACTACTACGACGCGATGTACGGGGCACGGCTGGAAAAGGCGGTATAGCTGATTATGAAGATCTTGATCACGGGCGCCAATGGAATGGTCGCGCGGGCGACGGCTAAGCATTGCTCGGCATTGGGCGATGAGGTGTTTGCCCTGACGCGTGCGGAGATGGGCATCGCGGACATCGGGCAGGTCGAATCTGAGCTTGACCGCTGTCAGCCGGACGCAGTGATTAACTGTGCGGCGTACACGAATGTGGACGGTGCCGAGACGGAGATCGAGGCGTGTTATCGCGCGAATTCGGACGGGCCTGAGCACCTCGCCCATGCTTGCAAGTACCGCGGCATACATTTTGTGACCATCTCGACCGACTACGTTTTTGACGGCGAGAGGGACGATTTCTATTACGAGGACGACGCGGCAAACCCGCAGGGCGTTTACGCCCAATCGAAATTCGAGGGTGAGAAACGCGTGGGGGCGATCAATCCGGACGCGACGATCGTTCGTTCGGGCTGGATATACGGCACGGGCGGCACGAACTTTCTGAGCGTGATGCACCGTTTGCTGCACGAAGGAAAACGCATCAAGGCGATACGAGATTCGTACGGGACGCCGACATTTGCAGGCGACCTTGCGAGGCGGCTGCGTGAGCTTGCCGAACGGCGGGCCGCCGGGTTGGTCCACGTGACGAACGCGGGCGACGGGACCAGCTATCTGGGATTCGCCGAGGCCGTGTGTGAGATCGGCGGCTATGACCATTTGCTGATCGACGCGGTCGGCAAGGACGAACTGCAGCGGCCCGCACCGCGGCCGGCGAGCTCACGGCTCGTGACGCGGCGTAACGCGGAGCTTGGACTCGAACCGCTGCCGCCGTGGGAAGGTGCACTCGCTCGATTTCTTGCCGAGGAAAACGAAAAGGCGGCGGG
>JAUCQE010000110.1 GCA_030372865.1 Pyrinomonadaceae bacterium | reverse complement strand
ACGAGATACACAGCGCTGTCTCGTGGGCTCGGAGATGTGTATAAGAGACAGCAGGGGATCCGGTCTGTTTTGGCCGTTCCGCTTAGTGTTGATGAGCGGAATGTATTTGGTTTGATCTATGCAGATTCACCGACATACACGACGACCTTCACTGAAGAGCACCTGAACATTCTGACCACCCTCGCTTCGGTCGCGTCAATTCGCGTCGAGAATGCGTCGCTTACGGACGCTCGTATGGAACGGGAGCGAATGGAACGCGAGTTGGAGTTGGCAACAGAGATCCAGCAACGCTTTCAGCCTTCCGCTCCGCCACAGGCTGAAGGATACCAGTTCCAGGGTATCTCATTCTCATGTTACGAGATCGGCGGCGACTATTACGACTTTATTGAGCGGGAAGACGGGCGGATGGTGGTTGCACTCGGCGACGTCTCCGGAAAAGGGACTGCGGCAGCACTACTGATGTCGAGTCTGCACGCGGCGATACACGCGCAGATATCCGCGAAAAGCTCTCTTGAGGAGACAGTCAGTTCGGTAAACAAGTACCTAGTAGAGAATACGCCCGCAAACCGGTTCGTTACACTTTTTATCGGTGAACTCGATCTTGCAAGCGGAAGAATCAAATACATTAATGCCGGCCACAACCCGCCGATAGTTGGTAGGTCCGACGGTTCGATCGTACAACTCGACTCTGGCGGACTCCCGCTGGGATTAATGGGATTTGCACAATATGACGCGGGCGAACTTGAACTGTCGCCCGGCGAAGTGTTGGTGGTTTACTCGGATGGGGTCTCGGAGGCGGTGAACCCCGCCGATGAGGAATTCGGGCTCGATCGGTTGAAGAACGTGGTCAAAACGAATTTAGGAGCGTCGGCTTCAGGCCTGCGTGATAAGGTCGAATCTGCGCTTTCCGCCTTTACAAAGACTGCTCCAGCGAACGACGATATCACCTTACTAATTGTTAAGAAAAATTAGTTGTTCGAGAGTTCCGAATAAAGCCATGCTTTAGCCATTCTCCAGTGCCTATTGACGGTCGGAACGCTTATCGCAAGTACCTCCGCGGTCTCCTCAATCGAGAGCCCGCCAAAATACCTCAACTCAACGATTCTTGCCTTCTGCGGATCGATCTCACCTAACTGTTGCAAGGCATCGTCAAGGGCCACCAGTTCCGCTGATTTGTCATGAGATACAACTAGAATTTCCTCTTCGAGCGGCAGGATCTCCGCGTCTCCCCCCCGCTTGTTAGCCAAGTGTTTTCGGGCATGATCCATTAGTATCCTTCGCATTACCTGAGCTGCGATCCCAAAGAAATGTGCTCGATTCTGCCATTTGACCTGCCTCTGGTCGATAAGCTTCATGTAGGCCTCATGGACTAGCGCAGTTGGTTGAAGCGTGTGATTTGAACGTTCCTTCCGTAGATAGCTACCGGCTAAACGCCTTAACTCGTCATAAATATGGGGAAGAATCTGATTGACTACGTCCTGATTGCCGTCAGTCAGTTCGATCAGCATCCGAGTGATCTCGTTTGGGGAATGTTCGCTCATAAAGTTAAGGCGCAACCTTTTGCCGAAAGTATATGCAAACGCCGCGCTTTAAGCAATTAAGGCGGCATTCCGTGATACGGAACCAATTGAGTTGTCGCGTTAACGGTTGACCGATCAAATTAACCGGTTGCGACAATCCTTTTTGGAGACCGACCAATGAAACAACGAATATCGATTATTGCAGCAATTATCCTGTCCCTTGCGTGTTTTCAGACTGCCTTCGCCGACGTAAGAGTCAAAGCAAAGCAAACCATGGCCGGACAGACATACGAAAATACAACCTATATCAAAGGCAAACGACAGCGGACAGAAACGATGAGCGGGATGATGGTAAACATCACCCAGTGCGACCTACGCCGCGCTATTCAAATGAACCCTGCAGCGAAGACGTTCATTGTAAACGAATTCGGCGAGATCGAAACGATAGGCGAAAAGCCTGTAAACGCGAAGACCGGTGGTCCGGTTACCAAAGGCGGGCGTGTGCTCACTACGGTAACGATCAAGGACACGGGGGAACGTAAACAGATGTTCGGCTTCGCAGCACGGCATTTGATCATTACGATGGATACCCAGTCTTCGCCCGATTCCTGCAGCAAGACCAACATGAGGATGGAGACCGACGGTTGGTACATCGATTTTGAGCCGGGCTTCGACTGCGACCAGTACAATAACCCGCGTTCGTACACGCCGCCGACGGCTGGTGGCTGTCAGGATAAATATGAAATGAAGACGATCGGGACGGGCAAGCGTGGTTACCCGCTCTACGAAAAGATGACGATGTTTGACGAGTCTGGAAGGGAGACAATGTCGTACGTTACAGAGGTCGTCGAACTCTCAAAAGCGTCATTAGATGCCTCGCTGTTCGATGTCCCGTCTGATTATCGACAGGTCTCTGACACCTCTCAATTGTATTCCGGCATGGGTTCGGTCTCGCGATCAACCGCCTCAACAACCGGCGTTTCTACCGGAGATAACTCAAGTAGCGCGAGTTCACCGCGGGCCAACTCAATAGCCGCCTCAGGAAGGCCGAACACCGAACAGACGCCAGCAGCATCGTTGGGTGCCAAGCAGGCAGGTGTGATCAGAATCGGGCTTGCAGAGGTAAAAACGGGCTCGATCGGTGAAGGCCTCTCGGCGAGCGATCTGGCCGTGGCGATCGAAAACACGCTGGTCCAGTACTTGAAAGTTCCGAATGTGGAGGTTGTTGCGTTAGACGCGAAGCTCGCATCTGCGATTGAAGCAGAGGCACGCGCGAAAGAATGTGATTTTGTGCTGTACACGACCGTTTCGCATAAAAAAGGCGGGGGCGGATTTGGAAAGATGTTTGGATCCGCCCTTGGCTCGGCCGTCGCCCGGACCGGTATAGGTCACACGGGAAGCACCGCGGGAAACATTGCGGGACAAGTTGCAACGCAAACCATCGTCTCGGTCGCCAGCGTTTCCGCGCAAATGAAGAACAAGGACGAGTTATCCCTCGATATTAAGTTCAATGCGACCGCTAGCGGGCCGGGAATGTCAAAGACCTTCAAAACGAAAGCAAAATCCGATGGTGATGATATTATTTCCGCCGTCGTCGAGCAGGCTGCTCAAGCAGTCGTCGACTCACTAAAGAAATAGCTAACATCATATCGTTCCTTTGCAGCCGGGTCACTCAACAAGTGGTCCGGCTTTTTCACAATTTAATCCCCTAATGACGAACACCGGCGTGACATTCCGGAACGTAATAGCACGCGTTTCCTAAGCAGAGGCCCCGGGCCGCAATTAATACTCAATGAGGTTCCTATGACACAACCAGCGACCGATACGGTCGCGACTGCTCCGACCTTACCGCCTGATGCGCAGCTTCTACAGCTTGCCGCAGGTTCGTTTATCTCACAGGCGATCTATGTCGCGGCGAAACTCGGAATCGCCGACATACTGGCAAATGGCCCGCGATCGATCGAATATATCTCGGTGGCTACTTCTACAAATGAGAATGCGATCTATCGCGTTCTTAGGGCTATTGCCAGCGTCGGCGCCTTTTCGGAACTGGACGGCAGACAGTTCGAGAACACGCCGATCTCAAACTCGCTCCGAACCGATCATCCCCGAAGCACACGCGATCTCACGATCTGGATGAACGAAGAAGAGCACTGGCGGGTTTACGGCCATCTGATGCACAGCGTTAAGAGCGGCAAGCCAGCTTTCGACCATGTGCACGGCGAACCGATATTTTCGTACCTTTTCCAAACAAATCCGGAACTTGGCGAGATTTTCAACCGTGCGATGACGAGCTATTCCCACCAATCGATCGGCCCAATACTTGAGGCCTACGACTTTTCGGGCAATCAAGTGATTGCGGACATCGCGGGCGGTTTTGGACATCTGCTTGCTGCCGTATTGAAGGAGGCGCCAGAGGCAAGGGGAATCTTATTCGACCTGCCGGAGGTCGTCGCAGGCTCGCAAGAGATGTTTTCCTCATATGGGGTCGCAGACAGGGTCGAGACCGTTACGGGTGATTTCACTGAATCAGTCCCGGTAGAGGCCGATATTTACCTTCTGAAACACATCGTTCACGATTGGCCCGATGACGTCAATTTGACGATCCTCGGCAACATTCGGCGGGCAATGAAACCCGGATCGAAGCTTTTGATCCTCGACGCCGTTTTGGCCGAAGCCAACCAACCTGACATCGGCAAGATCATCGATCTCGAAATGCTAATGCTTCCGGGCGGTATGGAGCGAACTGCCAATGAATTCGCAACGCTATTGAATACCGCCGGATTCAGGCTTGAACGCATTATCACGACGAAGGGGCCGGTGTCGATCGTGGAAGCAGTTCGGGCCGAATAGCAGATGAACCCTTTAACCGTCAGCCGGGTGAGCAAGACACGCTCTCCGGCTCTTTTTGTGAGATATCATCCCGGCTCCTTACGCGTTTAAGGTGGAAACTTTCGATTTACGTTATTGATTATGAAAACGCTAATTAACCTTCGACGTGCGGCATTTGCGTATCTACTTCTTGCGTTGATGACATCGCCTCTCATTAGGCTCGAAGCACAGACGCGCCGAACGGGTACTGTTGCCGCTAATCGGCCGGCGGCCGCTCAGCCCAAATGCTCGGGAGCGTGGACGGGCACGATCACGTATACACGGACCCAGTCGATGACCGACAACAAGACGGTCGAGCGCGTTTCCGGCCGCGGCCGTGACGAGCGGAACTTCGAAATGAAGTACGACTACAAGGCCCAGGTTGCCGTCGTTGAGTCTCCGGAACGGAACGGATCGAGCCTCGGACGCGGCACCGTCACGCATTCCTTTTCATCCATCGACGCGACCAAGGCAACCGAGAAGAATTCCTGCGATCGCGGAAAGACCTGGCGTGACATGTCCGGCACGTTCAAAAGCGAGACCAAGACCACGGGTTCGGCAACTGTCGAGGCGAATGTATCGATAGGCGTTAACAATGACGGGACCTATTCGGTCAGCGTCGGCCTGCCGCAGATACAGGGTCAAACGACAGGCACTGAAACGTCGTCCTTCAGCGGACAATGTCAGCCTAAGGAAGGGAAGAACCTGAGCATGCCGGCCACCACTACCACGATCGACGGCAACTCGCTTTCCTCGGACGGCAGTCATAGAGTCGATCCGTCCGACCCGAATCGGCTCAGCGGCACATTTTCGCAGACATTCCAGAACGTAACGGAAACCATTACTTGGAGCCTCCAGAAGTGCGGTGCACCCCTGCGTTTAACCGACCTCAGGTTCGAGGACATGAAGTACCCGAACTGGAACGACTGGCAGGAGATCAGCGAGCAAAAAGGCACCATCGACGGCAACCTCGTCCGCATCAAGGCAAAGGTCCTCAACGCATCCGGCGAGACCAAGTTTGCCGATGTAAAGCTCAAAGAGACGTACAAAGGCGATCGCTGGGACGGCTCGCGGTCTGATGCCGAACTGAAAGACGCTGAGTCATCCATCCGACTCGAACCCGGCGAGGAACGCGAGGTCGAGTTCGTGTGGGATTCGTCCGGCTATGCCTGGTTCGATGACGGCCGCCCGCGACTGCTGCAGCGGATAAAGGCCGAACTCGCGGAAAACGGCAAAAAGGTCGACGAGATGACAAAGAACCTTAAGGTCGCTCCGAAACCGGTTGTGTTGGTCCACGGGCTCTGGAGCAACTGGAAGGCATGGGAGCCGTGGCAGAATATACTGACGACCTCTCATTCCTACGACTGGAAGGCCTTCCCGGTAGGCGAAAAGCCCGAGAAAGGCGCGATGAACACGGGCGGAGCATTTCTTTCGACCGACCGCACGAACTCGATCTTTGAAAATTCGCAGCATCTCGGTAAGTACATCCGCTACGCCCAGGAAGACCGCAACGCTTGGCACGTCGATATCGTTGCCCACTCCATGGGCGGCCTGATCTCTCGGCATTACATCCACCATTTCATGCCGCCGGTGGAGGATGGTCGGCCGCAGGTTGCTCACCTCGTGATGCTCGGAACGCCGAATATGGGCTCGCCGTGTGCGGACGTGATGAACACTACCTTTGAGTTCCTCGGGAAAGATGTTGAAGCCGTCAGGCAGCTTCGCCAGGACGTTGCGGCCGAATTCAACCGTGTCGTAACGAACCGCAAGGGCGTCAAATTTTCGGTACTCGCCGGTGACCCGCTGCCCGTGATGTGCAAGACGTACGTCTGGAACGACGGCGTGGTTCCGGTGCCTTCGGCAAAGTGGGTAATCAAGGACAATGCGATTTCAAAGAACATCCATACCGAACTGACCGGTACGGCGGATTTCTCATCCTTTGTGAAGCCGCGGCTCGCGGTTGGGCCGAAGGGTAACCACAATCCCGAAGTACCGACGGCGAGTGAACTTCCGGGCCTTGCCGAACTTCGCGATAACCCGATGCCGCAGGGCGAACTGTTTAGCGTTGCCGCGTCCGGGCCTAGCTCGATACTTGGTGACCTCCTGCCAGCCGTTGCCGAGCAGCCGTTTGCGAAGGCGGTGAAGATCGCGGCGAAGGGAAGCCTCGAGGTCGAGATCCCGGTCGAGGCTGCCTCGAATTTCGGCATTACGTTCATGGCGTTGCCCTCGGTGTCGGCGACGCTAATGAACGAGCGGGGAACCGTCATAGCGAAGAACCTTGCCGGAACGCCGCAGGCGAACGCGTGGTTCCGTTCGCTCTTCATCGAGACTGCAGTGCAGGCGGGCACGTGGAAGCTGAAGCTCGAGAACACATCCGATCTCGAGGCCGAGGCCATCCTCACCGTTTGGTCGAACGCCGTTAGGTGATACCCACAGTGGGCAGCGGTTGCGATAGCTCGTGACGCTGCCCAAAATCGTCTCGTCTCAGTGCGCGCGAGTATGGTGTGAGACGATCGTGAGACGATTTCGGGCGAGTCCAGATTTCTGATCTCTCCTCTTTCTCTGTGTCTTTCTCGGCGATCTCTGCGTTTCGGCTTTCTTTAACGCGGAGAACCGCAGAGGGAAGACGCCGAGTTTCGCGGAGGTTTCACACCAGCAGCCAGTTTCGAGCAGCCAGTTTCCAGTTGAGCCTTTTTCTCTGCCATTCACGATTATACGATTCCCTCATTAGAAACCAGCCGCCAGCCGCGAGCTTCCAGCATTTTGATCGGTGTCCCGGTTTTTGAGTGTTTGTCCCTGGGTTGTCCCAGGCTTGTCCCAGAGCTCTTGGGACACGCAACGCCTGTGTTATGAATGGGTTACGGGCAGGTAGCCCGGGAAATGTGCACGAATTTAATTAGCGGCCGTTTTGGCCACAATCTGGAACGTATCGTGAGGCATTAGACCCGAGGTTTTCCACAAAGATCTCGTTCATATTGGTATTCAAATAGCTCGCAGGAGCCTCTTCAAGCATCCTACACATGGCACAGTGTAGCACATGCTATACGGGGACGCACGTGAAAAACGTTGGCAGGTCGGTGCCGGCAATTTCTCATCTCTCACTTATCATCTCTCATCTCTAACCGGCCCCCTCCCTACGGGTCGGGTTTCTGCCCTTGGGTGAAACGATTGCGGGTGGGTCTTCGCGTTAGTTGTTTGAGTTCGTGAATCCCAGATCAGGAAGAATAGGAATGAAAGAGTTCATCTCGGCAGTAATGGTATTTCTGGCGGCGGCGAATATGTTCGGCTTGTCGGCTCAGACGCGGCGGGCGGTGAAGGCAGTAAAGCCTGTCGCGGCGGAACAGAACACGGCTTACGGGTTGGCGTCTGAGGAAACGTCGCCGGTGTTGTCTGAGCCTTGGAACAGGGGCGAACTGCCGGCGGCGCTTGCGGTTAAGAATGGCGATGGCGATGCCGATGCTGCGATCGCGGAACTTGCGGCCAAGATCCTGGCGGGCAATGCGGAATCGACGCCCGCGCTACTTGCCGCGCTGCAGCAAGCGGGCTTTTTTATCACGAACAAGGA
>JAUCQE010000109.1 GCA_030372865.1 Pyrinomonadaceae bacterium | reverse complement strand
CACGAGAACAAAGCCGATCACCGCGACCGCAAAGCTCCACGCCACTGCTTCAAAAATTCCCCCGCCGAGATAAAGCACGATCGGCGTACCGAGGGAAAGCAGAACTCGCGGGCCTGCCTGCGTTATCACGTTCAGGTCCATGCGGATGCGGGCGAGCATCGGCGAGTTGAAAACGGCCGCAAGCGTGGTGATGACAAATGCGGCGGTCGCGATCCTTAATGCGGCAGTCGTTTCGGGAACTATTGCAGGCGGAACATTGAACAAGCCGATCACAGGCCCGGCAAAGATAAACAGCGGAATTGCGACAACAGCCAGAAATGCGAGCGCAATTGCGGCGGCTGTCCAGACGACGCTGCTTTCCTTTTCCCGGTCGCCGTCGCCGAATGCCCGGCTTGCAAAAACCGTCGAACCGGCCGACATACCAAGATCCGCAAATGCAAAATACTGTGGAATAAGCCCGACAAGAAGCACGGCACCATAATTCTCCGGCCCGAAGAGCCGAAGTGTGAACGGCGTCGCCACCAGCGAGACCAACACCGGCAAAATGCTGCCGCCAAGCGTCCAGATCGATCCCTTGACCACCTTTTTCGTCATTCCGGCGGTCGCGTGGCTCGGTTCGCTCGTGATATTTGGCTGATCGGTGATGGCGTCGGGCGTCACGTTGTTGAGTGTATTTTCGGGCCCGACGAGAGTCAATGCGAAGGCGCGAATAAGCCCGCACGGCAAAACATCTGCCTGATGCGGGCACTTGGATGAAATGTTTAGGTATGCAGCTTCCTTCGTCGCCGAACTACTGCTTCCCCGCAGCCGCCCGGCCCTTCTCCGCAAGCTCTTTTATGTACTCAAGATGCGTATCGCGGCCGGCCGCAAGGTCTTCTGCGGTTTGCCCGAGCGTTACATCAGGCTCCAGGAAATCGGTCGGGGACTTTTGGAAGCACGGCGGCTTAAATTGCGCCGTCGCGACATATCCAGCTAAACCCGACTTAGGCAATGTGAACTGCGTCATTTCGCCCGAAAGCTTGCGGAACGATCCCGGCGATTCGCCGATGATCTTTCCCATTTGATAACACTTGAACGCCTCTGCCATCATGAATCCGGAGGAATAGGTCCTCGGCGAGGTCAGCATTATCACATTTCCGGGGAACACCCACTTGTTCTCGTCTGTCGGGCCGTCGTCGCCGGTATATTTCATCACGATCCGGTCGCCCTCGGTGGGAAATCGCTCCTTAAGGCGGGTAATTGTGCCTGCGTAATACTTGCTGATATCCGCGAGAAAGCCCGAAATGCGTACTTCCTTTGTTCCGCCCTGGCTGAAAGGTTTTCGCGATACATAATTCAAGACCCAGTCGCCGACAACCGAACTTCCGCCGCCGTTCTTTCTCAGATCGATGACAAGATGTGAGTAATTCTTAGTGCGGACCGTTTCAAAGATCTCATCGATCTGTTTCTTGACCGCGTCGCGTCCCTGCATCTTGTTTACCTCAAGCACATAGACCTGCGGCGTCAATTCATAACTGCGGACGGGGTCGCCCGCAAAGAGGAGCTTTGAATAGGCATCCCAGTTTAAGCCCGAAAGTGTGACGGCCTCCGCCCGAGCTGACTGTCTAGGCCGCAGCTTTATCGATAGTGAATTTCCAAACTCATATCTCTGCCACAGATACAGGCCGAAAAGCCGGGCGAGTGAAACATCTCTACCGGCGTCGTTATCGCCCATCGTTATCGGCCGAAGTTCTTTTAGCAATTCTTTGGCGGACTTTTTGTTGATCTCGAGTATCTCCGCACCCGGAGCAACTTTGTTCTCACCGTGGCTCGCCGAAACGTACAAACGATTGCCTATTATCGACACCGAAAGCGGGAAAAACTTGCCGCCCGAGGAGGTGTACGCATTGAAGATATCGGTTTCGAGCGGCAGGTCCATCGCCGTGTGCCCGTCGCGATATTGTGTGAGAAGCGGCGCGACAAAATTCAGGAACTCGCGCTTTGTCATCGGACGCCGCGCATATTTCAGGGCTCGCGACCATCTCTCCGCAACCTGCTTTTTGTCCGCGCTTCTATATGGGTCGGGATGCGACTCCTCGACGATCCGCCGTAGTGCCTGCAGATCGCTTTTTACATCCGCCGCAGACATCACCGCCTGCCCGCAAACGTCCGACGACAGCAGACAACAGATGATCGCAAGTACGGCAGCGGCCAGCTTAAGAATGAGATAGTACATTTATGTCTCCGCAATTCTGGATGGTACTCCGATAGATTAACGCGATTTAAGAACACGATATCTATCAGCCCGGAGAAGCGACCGGAAACGAAAAAGAAGTTTGGCAGGCAGCGGTGAGCAATTAGGACGGTGCGAAAGGTCTCTTTGGTTAATATAAAGGCCTTTAGCCTCCCGTGCGAAGAGTAGATCATTTCCGCGCAGAAGGCGCGGAGACGCCGCGAGGATCTTTAGAGGCGCGTGGGAGATGTTCTGATCTATGAATGAATCCCGCTTGCTTACAGCTTTGAAAACACGACGCGGTGACGGTCGAACTGGGTCTTCAGGCGGGAACAGACAACGTCGCAAAGGTCGAAGATGGTCGGGTCAACCACGCGGTAGTTTACCGTAAGCCCCTCTTTGCGGCGAGCAACCGCCCCGGCATCGTAGAGAATGCCGAGGTGCTTTGAAATATTCGCCTGGTTCGCTCCGGTAGCGGCAACAAGCTCGCCGACATTCATCTCCTGTTCGCCAAGCGTGTGCAGGATTTTCAGCCGCATAGGTTCGGCAAGCAGCCGAAACCTGCCAGCGATCATTTCCAATGCCTCGTCGCTTAATTCCTTATCTTTTGCCTTCCGTTTGACGCCTTTTGCCACGCCGCCTCCGATACTGCAACTCCAAACCATACTGCTTAATGCTTGAGCAGGGCCAGTGAATCTATCTTAACTCAAAAGCCCCGCAGGGAAGAGATCCCGGTTTCTGTTTCGCTCTCGCTTTTCCGCTTGACACGTTCTGAGAACTGGATTAAGTTGTTTGTAGTATATTGCTATTTAGTCATATAGTCAATTTGTTATTCTAGCAATACGGAGAAGAAGGCCATGACAGTAGATAGATTGATCCACATTATGGGCGGCGGCTTTGTTTTTATCAGCGTCGTGCTCGGATACTACGTAAGCTCGTATTTCTTTCTTTTTGCGGGTTTTGTAGGGCTGAATCTCTTTCAGTCGGGGTTCACAGGCTGGTGCCCGATGATGGCGATACTTCGCCGCCTGGGCGTCAGAGATGAACATGTGATCCCGGCAGGCGTGAGCCGAGCACACTAGCTGTGGAGACGTTATGTACGACCTTCGTCCCCCGGGAGTCGGTTTACGCCTGATCAGGCAGCTTTTGATACTGTGCGTGCTCGCCGTCGCAGCTACTGGAACATTTTCCCAGAGCCCGGACGAACCCACGAACGCTCCTCCGACGAGCCTGATGCCGCGGCGGCTTGATCTTGAATCCGCGATACAAGCCGCACTCGACAATAACCCTCAGATCAAGATCGCCGACTCATCCGCGCGTATGGCGGACCTAAAGATCAGCGAGGCGCGGTCCGCCCGAACGCCTTTCGTCAATTTTTCGCAGAACGTAATTCGCAGCAACAATCCGGTCTTTGTCTTCGGTTCGCTGCTGGAACAAGGACGCTTTACGGCCGCGAACTTCGAACTCACACGCCTTAACCATCCGGACGGGATCATCAACTTTCGCTCGCAGGTCGCGGCCCGGATGCCGATATTCGACGGCCGGCAAACACGTGCAAATGTTTCGCAGGCAGAGATCGGGTCGCGGCAGATGCGGCTTGCCGCAGAAGGTGCTCGACAACAGCTTCGGTTTGAGGTTATCCGTGCTTTTTATACGACGATCACCGCGGGGGAAATGCAGAAGGTAACGGCAGCGTATCTCGAAGCCTCTGAAGCTAATCGCAAAAAGACCCGGGACATGGCGGATATCGGAATGACGACCGAGGCCGATTATCTTGCCGCGGAAGTGGAGCTCGCGACCGCGGGCCAGCAGCATTTGGAAGCCGGCAGCAACTTCATAACTTCGCTCGCCGATTTGAATCTTACGATCGGTACCGAAGCAGGCACTGAACTGTCTCTGAACGGCGACCTCGCGGAGCGGTTTTTCAATGTCGAGGAACGTGATCGTTTGATCAGCCTCGCGCTCGAGAATAGGCCGGACTATAAACAAGCAGAACTCGCCGTTGAAGCAAGCAAGGTAAAGAGCCGCGGTGTCCGTGACCAGAAACTTCCGCGCGTCGATGCTTTTGGGAATTACGGTTACAGTTCGCCGTACATTACGAACGGCAGCGCTGATTATACGCTCGGCATAAGCCTTACCTACAACGTTTTTGATCCCGGGCTTAAGTCCCGCGTCGCGCAAGCAGCCGAGGGCGAGACCCTAGCTGAGCTCAAACTGCAAAACCTTGCGAATCAGATAAGGCTCGAGGTGATCAGGGCTCATCAGGATTACCTGACCGCAAAGGCAAAGATCCAGATCTCGGTCGCTAGTATTGCCCGTGCAGAAGAGGCAAGGCGGATCATCGACGACCGCTATAGGGTCGGCCTGACGACATTTAATGAAGTGCTGCGGGCTCAGGCGGCCCTGGTGGATGCCCGCCAGACACTGCTTCGCTCAAGGTTCGACTACAACATCAGCTTTGCGAGAGTGCTTTTGTCGACGGGCCGTCTTACTGATGTGCGTGCATTTTATTGATCCGGTGAAAGATATGAAAACGAAAATTGCCCTGGTGATGACGCTCGCGGCGGTTACCCTCGCGGCGGCATGCGGCAAGGAAGAACAGTATACGGCGACCGCACCGGCGGGCGAGGTGCGCAATGTTGCAACAACGCGGATCGCGTCGTCTTCAATGGAAGACTTTTACGAAGCGACCGGCACCGTACAGGCAAAGACCGCAACCCAGATCTCCGCTAACATCATGGGCCGCATTCTCTCGATGCCCTGGGATGAAGGAGACAACGTCGCCCGAGGTCAGGTACTCGTCGAAATCGACAACAGTGCAAGCCGGACGCAGATACAGAAGGCTGAGGCCGGGCTTCGCGAGGCACAGGCCGCAATTGCCGAAATAGACGCATCGGTCGAGGCCGCGAATGCCGCCGTCCGTTCCGCGGAGACGAGCCGCAAACTCGCAGAAACAACGCTCGGCCGCTTCCGCGAATTGTATGAACGCAAGTCTGCAACTGCGCAGGAGTTTGATGAAGCGCAATCGCGTTTCCAGAGCTCGGTTGCCGAGTTGGAACGTGCCAAGGCAACCGTCAACAGCATTAGCTCCCGGAAGCAGCAGATAAACGCTCGCATGGAACAGGCTCGTGCGGAGATCGCCGCGGCGCGGATCAATGAGGGCTATTCGCGGATCGTCTCTCCGGTTTCCGGCGTCATCGTCAAGAAATTTGCAGAGTCAGGAGCGACCGCAACGCCGGGCACACCGCTGCTATCTATAGAGGACAATTCACAGTTTCTGCTGGAGGCAGCCGTTGAAGAATCTCGCACGAATCTCATCCGCGTCGGCAACCGAGTGAACGTCCGGATCGACGCGCTCGGCGCGGAAACCTTCGGCTCGGTTTCGGAGATCCTTCCTTCGGCGGACCCGGCGAGCCGGACTTACACGGTCAAGATCGTTCTTCCGCCCGAAGCGGGGCTCCGGTCAGGAATGTACGGCGTCGCGCGGTTTCCCGTTGCCTCGAAACAGGCGGTCACCGTTCCCGAAACGGCGGTCGTCCGGCGCGGCCAGCTTACGGGAGTTTTCGTCGTCGGCGATGACGGCATCGCGCGGTTCAGGATAGTAACTCACGGCAGAACATCCGAAGGAATGGCAGAGGTCGTCTCCGGCCTGTCCGAAGGCGACGAGATCGTCACATCAGACGCGGCGACGCTTACGGACGGCACAAGGGTCAGGTAAGGCAATGAAGGAACTCGGCATCGCAGGCAAACTCGCTGCGGGATTTATCCGCTCAAAGCTCACTCCGCTAATAATCGCGGCATCGGTACTGCTCGGCCTCGGAGCGGTGGTGATGCTGCCGCGTGAAGAAGAGCCGCAGATCATCGTCCCGATGATCGACGTGATGGTCCAGATGCCGGGTGCAACATCCGAAGAGGTCGCCGAGCGTGTTACCAAGCCGATGGAAAAGCTCCTTTGGGAGATACCAGGCGTCGAGTATATCTATTCGACATCGTCGCCCGGAGTGTCCATGGCTATCGTGCGGTTCGAGGTCGGGCAGAACGAAGAGGACGCCATTGTGCGGCTCAATCAGAAAATGTCCGCCAACCTGAACCTCGTCCCGCCGGGCGCTTCGATGCCGCTGATAAAACCCCGCTCGATAGATGACGTTCCGATCCTGGCGATCACGCTTTCGAGCAACCGCTACGATCATTTCACGCTCCGCCGCATCGCCGCGCAGGTCGCGGACCAAATAAAGGAGATCCCAGACGTTTCAGAGGTCACGCTGATCGGCGGGCAGCGGCGGCAGGTCAGGGTGCTGCTCGATGAATCGCGTATGTCGTCGCGAAACGTTGCGCCGG
Organism: Pyrinomonadaceae bacterium; assembly: GCA_030372865.1. GTDB lineage: Bacteria > Acidobacteriota > Blastocatellia > Pyrinomonadales > Pyrinomonadaceae > OLB17. The sequence continues at coordinate 271 of JAUCQE010000109.1, read as the reverse complement.
CCGCGATCGTCCCGATGCTGCAGCAGGCGAACCGGCAGCTTACATCCGGCACATTCTCAAGCCAAAACCGCGAGGCGATAGTTGAAACCGGGAATTTCCTGACTAGTGCACAAGATGTCGGTAACGTCGTGGTCGGCGTATTCGGCGACCGGCCCGTTTACCTGCGCGATATTGCGACGATCGCCGACGGCCCAGAGGTTCCGGCCGACTACGTGATGTTCGGTTCGACCGGCCGCGGCCATGCGGAAGAAGGAGCAGAGCCTGTCTCTTA
>JAUCQE010000108.1 GCA_030372865.1 Pyrinomonadaceae bacterium | reverse complement strand
ATGTGTATAAGAGACAGGTCTCAACGGTCTTCTTTTTGCTGACGCGCGTCTTCGGTGCGTCGGGTAGCGTAATCGTCGGCGAATCTACCAGTCCCGCTCGTGTTTCCTTGCGTTTCTCAAAGTGCTGCTTGGCGAGTTCGGCGGCTTCCATCCGTGCGGCACTTCGCTTTGCACGCCAATCCGCAAAGCGGATCTTGAAGTTCTGCCACGCAACGTCGAAATGTCCCCAGAAATCGATGTAGCTCAGGTCCGAGATCATCAGCACCGAGACAAGGAACATCGTCCCGAGCAGTATCGTCGCGCCAAGTGTTGAAAGCAGGTACATCGCATAGGTCGCGAAAAAGGCTCCGATTATCCCGCCCCGCCAGCCGATCATCGTCACGAGCCCGGCGGCCGAACCGACGAACAGCAAAAAGCCGACAACGCGGTACCATTTCGGCCGCAGGCTCTCGGACTGAAATACGCGCCACGCGATCAGCGCCAGCAACGCCGGAAAGATATAAGAAACGATGCCCGCCGTCTGCAGCAGCACGTCCGCGATGTGCGAGCCGACCACGCCGATCCAGTTCCTGACCGGTTCGGTCGTCGATGTGCTAAAGCTCGGGTCGCTGGGGCTGCTTGAGACCAACGATAAAAAGATAAGCGCGGCAACGCCCAGCAGAGCGATCGCGACCGCCTCGTTCAGACGCGAATGCCGCCGCGGCACTCCGCGTTTTGCGACCAGCGTCGCTCCGTCGTCGAGACAGTAGTTCAGGCCGTCGTCCTTATAGGTCTTTTTACAGGTCGGGCAAGTCTTCATCGGTTTGCCGGCGAATGTTCACCGGTTATATTACATCAATCCGCAGCCTCTGAGACTGTTTTGCCGGTTTTCTTGAATGAAAGGAATGCCGAGATGAAATCGTCGATCTCGCCGTCGAGGACGCCGTCAACGTCTGTCACCTCGAATTTCGTCCGCGTGTCTTTTACCAGCCGGTAAGGATGCAGGACGTAATTCCTGATCTGTGAACCGAACGAGATGTCCATCTTGCCCGCCTCGAGTTCGGCGGTTCCCTCGCGTCGCTTCTCGAGCTCAAGCTCATAAAGCTTTGACCGCAGCACCTGCATCGCGACCGCTCGGTTCTGTATCTGCGACCGCTGGTTTTGGCATGTCACGACGATATTGGTCGGCAAATGCGTGATGCGGACCGCGCTGTCCGTTACGTTAACGTGCTGGCCGCCCGCACCGGACGAACGATATGTATCGACGCGGAGGTCCTTGTCCTCGATGTTGACCTCTATATTCTCGTCGATCTCCGGCGAGACGAACATCGATGCGAAAGAAGTCTCGCGGCTGCCGCCCGAATTGAACGGCGAGATGCGCACAAGCCGGTGCACGCC
>JAUCQE010000107.1 GCA_030372865.1 Pyrinomonadaceae bacterium | reverse complement strand
GCGCTGTCTCGTGGGCTCGGAGATGTGTATAAGAGACAGCATCAACACTAAGCGGAACGGCCAAAACAGACCGGATCCCCTGTAATACCATCGTCTGCGTTGCAAAACGGGGATCCTGCTGGGCATCGGCAGTCAGCACCGACTTCCCATTCTTAAGAACCTCGTCCATCACGCTGTGGCTTACACGAACCTCATTCAGCGTCTCTTCCTTCCCGCGAATTCTGGCGACCCGGATCCGCATTTCGTCGCTGTTCGTTTCATCGCGAAGCATGATCACACAACGCTCGGCGGGAACTGCTTCGAAAACCAGCGACGCTACTTGATTCAAGGTTTCGTCTAAACCGCTTGCCGAAAGGAGAGCAACGCCCACCTTGCTGATCAATCCAAGCAGGTCAGTACGCGATGAAAACTGTCCTTGGAGCAATTCGGTCGTCGGTATCCGCCGACTTTGGAACGAGATCGTTTTCGACGGATCAAGAGCTTCAGTCCTATCAGCGATCAGCGTCGCGTTGCCGATAGACGCCTCTTGCCCTGCATCGAATGTGATTCGGGTTTCACCAATCTGGATCTCACCACCGTTCGAAAGAGGCACTGCAGTCTTGACCGGGGCACCATTGTATCTGGTGCCGTTCGCAGACCCGAGGTCCTGAAGCCAATACATATCCCCTTCGAGCCGGACTTCGGCGTGAAGCCGCGAGGCGAATGCATCCGGAATACATACATCGCTTCGAGCGGACCGGCCGATGGTTGTCCTGAGCCGGCTGAGTTCCACCCGTTCGGGCTCCCCGTGCTGATTCTTGAAGATCAATCTAGCCATATCGCTGGCTCAAAACTACGAGCGCCTAACCTTTTCACCGTGGATGACCACGGTCCCTGAAATGAGATCGTGCAATGCACGCCCCCTAGAGCTGAAAGCAGCTAACAAAAATGACAGTCCGCCGGTTGCGAGAACAATAAAGTACCCTAAGGTCTGTCGCAACAACATCGCCTTGATCTTCGGCACCGCACCACTGGAATCCACCACCGAAAGGCCCGTTAAGAACTTCCCGAGGGTTCGGCCGCTGATCGCCGGCAACGCGATAAGATTGCACGCCGCAATCAAAATCCCCAGCAGCCAACCGATGTTATTTAGTTCACTATTGATCAGGGCTGAACCGTCGCTGCCGAATATGCGGGCAAGAAGCAAAAAGCCGACTGGGAACACGATTACAATAAGATAATCGATTGAGGCAGATGCGAGCCTAAGGGAGAAAGGTGCCCGCAAAGTATCCGCCGAGAATCCGACGATCGTCTCTTTATTGACTAACCGCTTCCGTGGAACCGGACGTGTCTGATTCGCAGTCATACGTAATCGTCGGTCCGATCAACCAACCAGAAAATGTAAGGTCGTATCGCCGATCTTCAACTTATCTCCGCTAGCAAGCGGATGCGGACGATGTGGAACAAGCCGGAATGCCTCGCTGAGCGACGATGCCAGAACAGTTCCGTTAGATGAACCAAGGTCTTCAACCAAAAAATTGTTTCCGTCTCGCCATATCCTGGCGTGACGACGGGAAATTTTCGTCTGCGGGTCATATTTCGAGAGGTCGACCTCCGGAAATATGTTCGACATAGGATCTCGCCGGCCAAGCAGCACTTCATCTTTCTGAAGCGAAAACGTGGGCGTTGATAGTTCGCCTGTTCCCTCAACAAAAAGCTTTGCCGTAGCCGCCGCTTTTGGATAGACCCCTGACTGAACACCCGGTTGCCCGATCGGCTGTTTTGCTCCGCAGAATGCACAGAAAAGATCCGTGGCTACGATCCTCTGGCCGCAGAACCCGCAGAAAACCTTTTGATCAGACAAACTGACCGAGGCCGGAACCACGGAGATCCCGTACGTTACGCTGCCCGAGCGCAGATTCTTCAGGTGCGCCTCCAGGGTAGACCTGATCTCACCCGCCGAGGCAAATCTTGCATCGGCGTTATACTCGACCGCTCGCATCAGAATCTGCTCCATCTGGTCGGAAAGCCTTGGATTAATCTGCCTGGGCCGCGGATTCTTTTGAAAATCGAAGATCAATAACGGGTTACTTTGCGGATCCGCCCCAGTGAGCAAATGAAACATCGTCGAGCCGAGGCTATAAATGTCGGACCTCGGTTCAACGTTACCGCTAAACAACTCAGGCGGTGCATAACCCATCGTGCCAACGGCCGTGACCCCTTTCTCTTCCTTCTGGCTGATGGAACGGGCAATACCAAAATCGATCAGCATAATCCGACCTGAATTGCCGTCAACCATGATGTTCGACGGCTTCAGGTCGCGGTAAACGATCGCAGACGGCTGGCTATGCAAGTAATCAAGTACATCGGCGATCTGGATCGCCCATTCGGTAACGGTAGTTTCGTCAATTTTGCCTTCCGGGGCGGAACGCAGTCGCGATGAAAGGTCACCGCCGGAAATGTACTTCATTACGAGGTAGAAACGACTCTCCGCCTCATCGTAAAAATAATCGAATATGGTTGGGATCGAGGGATGATCGAGTGTCGACAATATCATCGACTCCCGGCGAAAATCATTGATCGCCTTTTCCTGCTGCTCATCTTCAATATGAGCCTGGATCATCTCCTTGACAGCACGGAGCACCCCGCCGAGATTGTTGTCGCTTGCGAGATAAACGGCTCCCATTCCGCCCCCGCCGATTTTGCGTATAACCTCGTACCTTGAATTTAGTATAGTTCCCTCAGCGAGAGGTTTAAGCTTTGCGGACTTGCGTCCCTCGGTACCGGTTTCACCGATGTTCTGGGCGGTATGCGAAATTTCTTTATTGCCGCCGGACGATAGACCTGAACTTCGGCTCTTCGCAGGTTCCAAAGCGACAGGAACGGGAACCCCTAAGATCGTATCTACATCGTTCTGGAGGTCGGGGAGATCACTTTCCATGATCCGAACCGAATCGAACATCGCTCCGGACTTGAAAGGATCGTGTTCCGGAAGCTCATCTAATGGACGCGAAATACCCGACGTTGCCGTGCCTGAATGTGATGCCGCTTCGACGGCTTCACGATCGACGGTATCGATGGCCTCCGCTTCCGATGACTCTTTATCAGTAACCTTGTCCGAACTGCGATCATCCTCAGACTGAAAATGAATCGCGTCCAATCCCTGTTCAAGCTGGGCTGGGATGGCGACTTCATCCCGCAGCTCAATTTTTGTGTCCTCAGCACCGGAGACTGTGTCCTCCGACCGTTCGTCGTTGTCCGCAGAAATATTATCTGATGTGGAGCGAGCATTAATGTCGCCGCTCGTTTTTACGAGCTCAGATAGGAGTACGGGAACCGGCACTGCTTCGGTGGAAATTGGTTCCTCTGTGCTTTCCTCTTTCGAACTATCATCGCTCTGATCATCGCCCTCGGGATCCGATTGGAGTTCCGCAGCAAGCCGCGCCACATCTTCCGGAGCCATCATTATCGTGCTCTCGAGTTCATCGTCCGATGGCAATTCCTGTGCGATGGGGGCGATCGGACGCAGACTTATCCCGCAAAACGGGCAAAACGCATCGTTGCCGGTTAACTCCGAACCACACTCGTGACAGGTACTCATCTTTGAAAAACTAGCTTCTGGGCTACTCTAAGACTATTGGTTGATCCTAAACCGCAAAAAGGTCTTGCCGACAATTATTTCGTCACCCTCATTCAGGACTTGCGGGCTCCCGGGCAAAAGACGCCGACCGCGATTAACAAACGTTCCGTTCGTCGATCCGAGATCTTCGATCGTGTATGACTTTTGTCCCCGCACGATCCGAGCATGGCGGCGCGAGACTTTTGCATCCGGGTCGTAAGCATCGAGATCTACGTCCGGGAATATTCCGTTGTCCGCGTCCCAACGTCCGATATAAGACTCATCAGCCGTAAGGTGGAAAGTGGTGTTTGCGGCCTCACCACGCTCGATTATCAAGCTAGCATGATCACGAATCGCGTGACGATCAACGTCAAGAACGGATTCTCCGTTTTTATCGAGAGGCTCAACAAGAGGCGGTATCCCGACCGAAGTTACGCTTGCTCGTCGGAAATCCGGGCTGCTTAACGACGGTGAGCGAACCTCGACGTCGGCGATCGTCGTAGACTGCTGCAATCGCGCTCCGCATTCATCGCAAAACCGCGAACCTTCTAGATTGTTTTTCCCACACGAGGGGCAAATGGTCATCAAAGCTTTCCGGTAGTTCGCGGCGAGCGCTTAACACTCGTACCGCATCTCATATCTGGAACATTTTAACTTGGAAAACGAAGTTCGTAAATCGTAATGCGACATATAACAAAAGGTCAAACGACTTTATTGTTCAAGTTAATCGTTCGCGGCTGCACCGGGCCCGGACAAGCTGCAGATTTTTGAAACTTGCCGTTATGACACGTCGTAATAACGGCTTGACGTCATTAAGTGTCAATTTTTGCAATACGTTAATATCGGATTTTAATCTAACACGAGGATGAATTGATATGGCATTGAGCCGTAAGAAGAAGATCATCATTGGTTCGTCGGTTGGCGTTCTTGTCATCGCCGCGATCGTTATCGGTATATTTGCTACCCGTAAGGATGTTTCTGAGGTTACGACCGTTAAACTCGAGGTTCGACCCGAACTTCGCTCGACGGTAACTTCATCCGGCGAGATCCGGCCGATCCAGTTTATGAACCTTACCAGCGAAGTTCAGGGCCGGATCGAGGAGATTTATGTCAAGGAAGGCCAGAAGGTTAGCAAGGGCGATCCGCTCGTTCGGCTTGATCCTAATCAGTTCGAGTCGAGTACCGATGCACAGCTTGCGGCATTCCAAGCGGCTCAAAACGAAGTAAATGTGTCGCAGTCGCAGGTTGTTGCGTCGCAGAACCAGCTTTCGCAATCTCAGCAGCAGTTGAATATCGCTCAGGTCGCGGTGGAGAATGCCCGCCAAGGCGTCGTAACCGCGCAAACCGAGGTGGAACGGGCACAAGTCGACCTGAATGCTGCGAATCGCGAATTGAAGCGTAACGAACAGCTGTTGGAGAGCGGAGTGATTTCCCGACAAGAGTTCGATTCCGCGCGTGACCGAGCTGAAACCGCTCGCGTTGCACTCAATACTGCTCAGGCCCGCCTGGAATCGCAGCGTATTTCAGTCCGCGACGCCACGGCACGCGTAAAACAACAGGAAGTCGCCGTCCGCGATGCCCGCCGCTCGGTTGAAACAGCAGAGCTTGGAGTTGGATCCAGCCGGTCTCGTGCGGAACAGCAGTCTGCCGTTCTACGCGGCCAGCGAAATCAACGAGACAAAACCCTGCAGGTGGCCCCGATCAACGGTGTAATTGCTGAAATCCCGTCTAAAGTGGGTACGTTTGCGGTTGCCGGCCTGTCAACGACGGCACTCCTGACGATCGCAGACATGTCTACGATCAATGTAGAGGTAAAAGTCGATGAAACCGAAATCGACAGAGTTGCGGTCGGTCAGAAGGCGAAGATCAAGGTCGACGCCTTTGGCGACCGGGAGGTAGAAGGCGAAGTTACCCAGAAGACCCCGCTTGCGGTTGGCAAATCGCAAACAAGCGGCGGACTTTCGACCAATATCAACGTTCAGGAAGCAAAGGAGTTTCGCGTTGTTATACAGCTGGTAAACCTTTCAACCGAAATGCAGGACGGACTGCGGCCCGGAATGAGTGCAACCGCGACGATCACGACGGATACAGTAAAGGAAGTCATCGCCGTACCCCTGCAAGCCGTGGTCGAGAAAAAACCTGAATCTTCGCCTGATCCGACTGTCCCGGCAGCGGGCCCGACGCCTGCGGACAGGCCGAAGCCTGTCAAAGGTGTGTACGTCGTCGAAGATAGTAAGGCGAAGTTCGTACCGGTCGAAACAGGAATTACAGGCGAGTCGGACATCCAGATCACTGCCGGGCTGTCTGCCGACCAAGAGGTTATTACGGGACCAAGCCGCGTGCTCAATACGCTAAAGGAAGGCCAGATGGTTAAGCGGCAAGAAAAGAAAGAAGGCAGTAACGGTGGAAGCTAGTCAGAGAGCTGATCATATGTATAAGTTCATGGAAGAAGGCGAAAGCAGTTCGCAGGCCGCGCGGAACGGACATGAATCATCGAAGGCCCTGATCTCGATGCAGGATATCTGGAAGACCTACCAGATGGGTGTCGAGGAACTCCACGCGCTCAAGGGTGTTTCTTTTGAGGTTAAAAAGGGCGAATATGTAGCGATCATCGGCCCTTCGGGTTCAGGGAAGTCGACTTTAATGAACCTGATCGGCTGCCTTGATTCGCCGTCTAAAGGACAATATTGGATCAACGGCCAGTTGGTCTCCGATATGACTGACGACGAATTAGCTCGCATTAGAAACAAAGAGATCGGATTCGTTTTCCAGACGTTCAACCTGCTGGCCCGTGCAACTGCCCTTCACAACGTCGAGTTACCGTTGATCTATGCTGGTATGAGGGCCTCTGAGCGGCACGACGCCGCCCAGGCTGCCCTCGCATCCGTCGAACTCGGTGACCGCGTTCTGCACAGGCCCAATGAGCTTTCCGGCGGTCAACGTCAACGAGTCGCGATCGCGCGAGCATTGGTCAACCACCCGTCGATCCTCCTTGCGGACGAACCCACGGGCGCACTTGACACAAAAACGAGCCACGAGATCATGGAGCTTTTCGAAAAGCTTCATTCGGAGGGAAATACGATTATAATGGTCACTCACGAACAAGATATTGCCGCTCGTGCACACCGTGTTATAACGATCCGAGACGGCCTTATCGAGAGTGACGTCCAAACAAAATGATCGAAT
>JAUCQE010000106.1 GCA_030372865.1 Pyrinomonadaceae bacterium | reverse complement strand
GAGCCCGGTATGGCGACCGGTAAATAGATGTATCAGGTAATTACGTTTTACGAGTTCAAGGACATGCGTGCCGTCGGCGATCTTTCGTCGATCAAAGAGCAGCTTAAGCGGCTGATGGCCGATAACCTGGTAAAAGGTACGATAATCCTTGCTGACGAAGGTTTTAACTCGACGGTTTGCGGGCCGCAGGAGGGAATTGGGGCGTTCGTCGAAGGTGCGAACCTGATCCTTCAAACACAGTTAGTTTACAAATCGAGCTTTCATTCGGAAGTACCGTTTCGAAAGATCGACGTGAAGATAAAGCCCGAGATTGTTACATTGAAAAAGCCTGTCGATATTTCAAAGGGCGAGGGGACGCACGTTAAACCGGAGGAATGGAACAAACTGCTGGAGGACCCCGAGGTCGTTGTTCTCGACACGCGAAACGACTATGAGTTCAAGAGCGGAACGTTTCGCGGGGCGGTCAACCCGGAAACGGAAAAGTTCAGCGAACTTCCTGAGTTTGTTGAAGCGAATTTCGACCCTGAGAGACACACGAAGATCGCGATGTTCTGCACCGGCGGTATTCGCTGCGAAAAGTTTGCGCCGTATATGAAGGAACTTGGATTCTCCGAGGTATATCAGCTTGAAGGCGGCATATTGAAATACCTCGAAGATGTGCCGGCGGAAGAATCGAGATGGGAGGGCGAGTGTTTCATTTTTGACGACCGGCGCTCTCTTGATCACTCGCTCAAGAAAGGCAACAGCCCCGATTACTCGCAGATCCCCAAAACGAAAACCGCTTAGTCGCTGTTGAACCGCGTGAAGAAAAGCCCTGCATCAAAGCCTTTAAAGATCTCCCCGGCGCGTATTGCCGCATTTGAGGTCCTCCAACGCATCGATAAAGACGAGGCTTTCTCTTCTATTCTGCTCCCGCAATACACCGAATGGCTCGATCCGCGCGACCGTGGCCTTGCACACGAGATCACGATGGGCGTGATACGTCGGCGGATGCTGCTCGACCGAATTATCGACGGAAAGGCTGGCGGCAAGAAGATCGATCAGGCGATCCGGACGAGCCTTCGCATCGGGCTTTATCAGATGCTTTTTCTCGAACGCGTTCCGGCACACTCGGCGATAAACGAGAGCGTCGAACTTGCCGGCTATGCCAGGAAGCAGTCTGCCCGCGGGTTTGTGAACGCAATACTCCGCGGAGTACTACGTGACGGAACTGCCGCGGACTACGAAAGCGAGCTCGAACGAGTGTCCGTCGAAACGTCTCATCCGCAATGGCTTTTGGAACGGTGGGCTGCTGAATTCGGCGTGGAAGACGCATTCGCCCTTGCGGGGGCGAATAACGAGACGCCGCCGATCGCTTTTCGATTCACTGCACGGGCGGCAGAAACGATTGCTATCCCTGCGGATGCCCGCCGGTCGGAGATCGTCGACGGTTGCTTTTTAGCCGACCGGATGACGGGTGAAATCTCGGCTCTAGCGGATGCGGGGCTTATCTATTTTCAAGATGAGGCTTCGCAGATCGTCGGAAGTGCGGCGGCAGAGATCGCCGGCCGGTCGTTTTTGGACGTCTGTGCGGCGCCGGGCAGCAAGGCCACGCAGATCGCGGCAAAGGGGCGATTTCAGACGCTGATCGCCGGTGACAGGCACTTTTCGCGAGTTCAGATGCTTCGAGAGAATTTTCGGAATCAGGGGACGTTCGCTATAGGGTTCGTGCAGTATGACGCGGCCACGGTACTTCCGTTTAAGGATAGTTCGTTCGATGCGGTCCTGATCGATGCCCCGTGCACCGGAACCGGAACGATCAGGCACAATCCGGAGATCCGCTACCGCGCGACTGAGACGGATATTTCCGAGATAACGAAGAAACAACGGCAGATTCTCGAAAATGCATCAAAGCTCGTTAGAGTCGGCGGAAAACTGTTGTATTCGACATGTTCGCTTGAAATCGAAGAGAACGAGGACGTCGTGAATGCATTTCTTGCAGAACACAGTAACTGGAAAAAGGCCGATCCGCACGTTGATCGGCGTTTCATTACTGCTGACGGCTTTGGCCGGACGCTGCCGCATAAGCACGGGCTGGACGGGTTCTTCATCGCGGAACTTAAGAAGGAACTTTAAGTGAGTGTTTGTTCCGTTCGGCAATAATGTTAGAATTCCCCTTTACTTTTGGAGACTTTCTCGATGAGTGCAGTTAAGACCGGAGTCTCGGCAATTGGCAAATTGATCACCCTCGGGGTCGTCCTCGCGGCTTTTCTATTTGGAATGGCGGGCGTGGTCTACATGTCGCTTTCCGGAACCGAGGTGAAAGTGCCTGAACTCGTCGGCAAGGATTTCGTCGAAAGCGAAAAGGAACTGGCTGAACTTGGACTTAAGCTCAAGCGCCGTGCAGATCGCCCTAGCACTGAGAAGATGAACACGATCCTTGAACAGCTTCCGAGACCGGGTGAAACGGTCAAGACCGGACAGCTGATCCTTGTCGTGGTCAGCAAAGCGGGAATCGAGGGCGAGGAAGCCCCGAAATCGCTAATCAAGGACATCGAGACGGACGACACCGAAAAGATCGAGGAAATGATCTCTGACAAGCCGAAGAAGTCCCGGTCTAATTCGAATACGAACGCCAATTCCGGAAGTAAAAAGGCCGATACCACGCGTGACGTGATCGCGAACACGGCGACGTCGACATCGACATCGAATTCTGCCGGCACCGACGCTGATAAGCCGAGCGATCCAAGCGATAAGAAGGATCCGGGCGGCTCGCAAACCGACAAGCCGGAGCGAGATCCGGAAAGTCGCCCGACCCGGCCGCAGGCCTCGCCCACGCCGAAGCGGTTGGACGGCGACCAGCGTCTGAGGGTCAATCCGCGGTAGAACAAAATACAACCGATAATATTCAGAGGGCAACAAAGTACACGTATATTTGAATGTTTGAAATAGCACCTTCGATACTTTCGGCGGATTTTGCCCGGTTGGCGGATGAGATCAAGGCCGTTGAAGAGGGCGGAGCCCGAATATTGCACGTTGACGTGATGGACGGGCATTTTGTTCCGAACATTACTATCGGCTTGCCGGTCGTCAAATCATTAAGAAAGGCGACGAAAATGACGATCGATTCGCACCTGATGATCACCGAACCGAGCCGTTACGCGGTCCAGTTCGTAGACGCAGGTGCGGACATGGTCTCAGTACATATTGAAGCGGACGTGCATATTCACCGGACGCTGACTGCAATTCGCGAAGCGGGCGGAAAGGCCGGGATCGCAATAAACCCCGGAACACCGCTGTCGTCGCTTGAAGAGGCATTGCCGTACGCCGACTATGTGCTGATAATGTCGGTAAATCCCGGCTTCGGCGGACAAAAGTTTATTCCGACGTGCCTCGACAAGGTCCGGCGGTTAAAGGCGATGATCGCCGAACGCGGGTTGGATACCGTCATCGAGATCGACGGCGGGATCGATGAGACGAACATTGCGGAAGTCGTTGCCGCCGGTGCACAGACTGTCTCTTATACACATCTCCGAG
>JAUCQE010000105.1 GCA_030372865.1 Pyrinomonadaceae bacterium | reverse complement strand
TTCGGAACTCGTCGGCAGCGTCAGATGTGTATAAGAGACAGATGCAGGCGAACGCCGCGTTGCAGTCGAGCCAGGAGGTCACAGTTCCCTTCCCGAATACAGGTATCGGGCTGCAGCTGAAGCAGGTCGCCCGTCTTATTAAGAAACGAACCGACCTTAGCGTAACGAGACAGATCTTTTACTGCCAGATCGGCAGCTTCGATACCCACAACAATCAGCTCGCCGGTCAGGCAAATCTGCTCAGCCAGTTCAGCCAGGCGGTTCGCGCATTTTACGACGAGATGGTCGTGCAGGGAGTTTCGAACGACGTTACAACGTTCACGCTGTCGGACTTCAACCGCACGTTCAACCCGGCAGGTTCCGGCGGCACGGTAGGCAGCGACCACGCATGGGGCAATCACATGTTCGTGGTCGGCGGTTCGGTTGCCGGGGGCGATTTCTACGGTATGAACACAACAAACGGAACTCCGTTCCCGACGCTTGTCATCGGAACGGCCGGGCCGGACGACACGAACAGCGGTACAGGTTCACGCGGGCGTTGGATCCCGACTACCTCGGTCGAGCAGTATGCGGGAACGCTCGCCCGTTGGTACGGCTTGCCGCCGGCCGAACTTCCGCTGGTATTCCCAAATGTTGGGAATTTCCCTACAAGCGAACTGGGCTTTCTGCCTTGAACCGGATCGGATCGGTACAAAAGAAAAAGGAGCGGGAAATTATCCTGCTCCTTTTTCATTGCTGGACATCCCTGACGGGACTCACGTACATTAAACCGCACGTCGTCCGGTCAACAGCTGGATCACAAACACTATTAATGCTATGACCAGCAGGATGTGTATCAAGTTTCCGACTGCCGCTCCGGCAAAGCCGAAGCCCAGTGCCCAAAGTACCAACAAAATAATTATGATCGTCCAAAGCATAGTTCTCTCCTTGTTCTTGTTGTTTTTCTTTCTTCCGTCTACCTAGTGTCCCAACTCGTTTCGTGTCCGCGTAGATCGCTCGCCGCGGGTGAATGCGTAAAGCAGCCCCCCGAGCCCGAGGGCTATCACCGATCCGGTAATAGCCGGATGAAGCGTCGCAGCAGTGTAAAGGCTCGTTTCCATCACGCGGCCCTCGTAGCCGCCGCGTTCGTTCAGCCGTGAATCCCGAGATCGGTGCAACCCCTCGAGGCCGTCGTTCCGTTCCGGCTGCTCGGTCTTCTGCATCTCGATGAATGTCGATTCGAGGATCTTGTCAGCCGTCTTCGGTGCGTATGTCGCAAGCATTGACATGGCTTTTGCCCCGCCGCCAACGTACACGTCTCTCGTCGGATTCTCCGCGCAATGAAGGATCGCATTGGCCGCGATCTCCGGGGCATAGACCGGCGGCGGATTTGTCGTCTCCACCGAAAGGTAGTTTTTTGCGTGTTCCTTGTACGGCGTATCCATCGCGGCCGGCTTGATGAGGGTTACAGAGATCGGAGCCTCTTTGGCTTCAAGTTCGATCCGCAGTGCATCCGTAAACCCTTTAACCGCATGCTTCGACGCACAGTACATTCCCTGAAGTGGAATGACGCTTTCACTGAGCGTACTGCCGACATTGATGATCGCCCCACCTTTATGCATGAGGTGTTTAGAAGCGATGCGCGACCCGTTGACCGTTCCCCAAAAATTAGTGTCAAAAAGCCGTCTTGAATCCCCGTCGGTAACCTTTGTCAATTCCCCGTAGATCGAAACACCCGCGTTGTTTATCCAAGTGTCGAATCCTCCGAAGTTTGCCACCGCCGCTTCGGCCGCACGTTCAAGATCGCTTTCGCTTGCCACATCTGCGGCGACGCCGACGACCCGCCGGCCACCGGATTTTAATTCCGCGCAGAGTTTGTCGAGAGCTTCCTTATTCCGTGCAACCAGGACCAACCCCGCACCGCCCTCTGCAGCCATGCGCGCGGTGCAAAGCCCGATTCCGCTGGTCGCCCCCGTAAGGACGATCGTCTGTTCGCTGAGCCGTTTCAGTTTCATCCCTTGTTCGTTACCCCTTGACCTTTCTTAGTTTTCCAAGCTCGGCCGCGACACCGGGGACTCGGTCTGTTTCAAGCGAACTCGGAGCATCCGGATTCGCCCCCTCATGTACCGCGATCCCCAACCTCTCAACAAGTTCACCGCCAAGCCATCCGCCGACAAGCGAAGTAGCTGCCCCGCTAAACGAAAGCACCAACGCCAATGTCCCCGGCTCCGGCACCGCACCGCTTCTGAAGTAAAGGCTGCCGGCAAACAGAGCCAGCGTTACGACGTTAGCCGTCGCATGCATTACACCGACCGATTTCGCGCGCGTACCGTCAGGAATCTTCGTCCAATCGAGATAGCCGAACACGGCCGCTACGAGCCCGCCGATTATTCCCGCCAGGATCAGCCAATACGCGACGGTTGCAAAGGTCCGGTCGCTCGTCAGCAGATAGACCACGTCAAAAATGACCGCGGTACTCAATAGGCCGAGCGGAAACACGATTAGCATCGGATGGACCGAATGGCCAAGTATTTTTGCTTTTCCTTCCATATCAAACGCCCCCGCGTTCAAGGCTTTAGTACGACCTTGATACACTCGTCCTCTTTCTTCTGGAACATTGCATAACCCGCGGGTGCTTCGCTAAGCGGCAGTTCATGCGTGATCACGAATGACGGGTCGATCTCGCCGTTTTCGATCTTCTCCAGCAACAGCGGCATATATTTATGCGTGTGCGTCTGTCCCTGCCTGATGGTCAACCCCTTGTTCATTGCCGCACCGATAGGTATCTTGTCGCCAAAACCGATGTAGACTCCCGGAATCGAAATGGTTCCTCCTTTGCGGCATGCCCAAATCGCCTGTCGCAATACATGCGGCCGATCGGTCGCAAGGTACGCGCTCGTTTTTATCGTGTCGATCGTCCCGTCGAATGTTCCGCCGGCTTCGGCCTCGCAGCCGACCGCGTCGATGCATGCGTCGGGCCCACGGCCGTCCGTCATTTCCATCAACGCCTCGTGAACGTTCACGTCGTCAAAGTTGATCGTTTCCGCCCCGCCTTTAGTGGCGGCAAGCACCAGCCTTTCGGTCACGTTATCTATCGCGATGACACGGCCGGCACCGAGCATCCACGCACTCCTTATCGCGAATTGCCCGACCGGGCCGCAACCCCAGACCGCAACGGTATCGCCCTCGTCGATCTGGCAGTTCTCTGCGGCCATATAGCCGGTCGGGAAAATATCCGATAGAAACAGCAGCTGTTCGTCAGGGAGATCTGTCGGAAGTTTTAATGGTCCGACATCCGCGAACGGTACGCGTAGATACTCGGCTTGCCCGCCGCTGTAACCGCCGAGCATGTGCGAATAACCGAACAGGCCCGACGGAGACTGGCCCATGGCCTTTTCTGCCACTTCGGCATTTGGATTTGAACGATCACAGAGAGAGAACATCTCGCGGGTGCAGAAGTAACACTCGCCGCACGCGATATTGAAGGGAATAACGACGCGGTCGCCGACCTTGAGGTTCTTGACCTCTTTGCCGACCGCGACCACCTCGCCCATGCTTTCATGGCCAAGTACGTCGCCCTTCTCCATCGTCGGCATATAGCTGTCGTATAGATGAAGATCGGATCCGCAGATAGCAGCCGATGTGATCTTTACGATCGCATCCCGCTGATCAATTATTTCCGGGTCTCTGACGTCCTCAACACGAACATCACCTGTGCCATACCAGCAAAGTGCTTTCATTCCACCCTCCGCGAGATTCGATACTATCCGCTCGAGGCCGGTGGGTTTGTACGTTGCATTACAGTGGTGCCAGCAAGCGGCTGTTAGCCTCATTTCGTACCCGAAGCGCGAGCCGGGGAGTTACTTTTTCGATCCGGGCGGACGGCGGCGATGGTTCCGACCTCGGATCATCAGAATGATCGACTAAACATATGGAACCAAATCGTGTTAAGCCGTCCGCCTTCAGCCGATTCTCTGCTTCTGTTGCGCGTGCGACCGGCCGCCCCCTGGCCTTTGTTATGGCGGCTCTTGTTGTTGTCGTTTGGGGGGTCACGGGCCCGTTGTTTGCCTTTAGCGATACCTGGCAGCTGGTGATCAACACCGGCACAACGATCGTCACTTTTCTCATGGTGTTTCTGATTCAGAACACGCAGAACCGGGATACGACCGCGATCCAGATCAAGCTCGATGAATTGATACGAGCGGTATCAAAGGCGAGAAACGAGATCATTGACGCCGAAGAACTAGACGACGAAGAGCTTGATAAACTCCGTGAACGAATGCTGGAACTCGCTCAAGGCAAATTCCCTAAGGTTACGGCCGCCCGGGCCACAACCGACGAGAGCGATGAATAGTCTCGGAACTCGCAAGTTTGCCGTCGGAGCGTGATCGTGAAGAAAACTAACAGGCTTATTGCCGCCACACTTCGAACCGTAAATGCAGATCATTGATCAGATCTTCTTGCTCCTGGGGCTCTCGATCGTCGTCGCGTCGGTCTCATGGACCGTAACTCAGGAAGAGATCTTCCGCGAATTTCGCGAGTTTGCTGCTGACCGCTCGAGATCATCCGATTCCCTGTTCCAGCGAAAGTTCTTTTACGTCTTTACCTGCGAATACTGCTTTAGCCACTGGGTTACCTTGTTGTTTCTCTTGATCACCGGTTTCCAGTTCCTTATCGATGATATCCGGGGCCTTTTGCTATCATTCTTTGCAGTTCCTTGGGTCGCAAATCAATGGATGAGCCTCTATCGCCGCCTAAGGGTTGAGATCAAGCATGAGAACGCCCTTGCCGAGAATGCAAAAAGCGAGGCTGGCGAATGACGGAACTGATCGGCTGGGCCAGCTCGATGGTCCTATTTCTGACCGTCATCAGGCAGGTGCAGAAACAATGGCGGACCGGCACGAACGAAGGGGTATCCAAGTGGCTCTTCGTTGGCCAGCTCACCGCGTCGGCCGGATTTCTTCTCTATAGCTGGCTCACCGGCAGTTGGGTATTTGCGGTCACGAACGCGGTCCTGACCGCGAGCAACGCGGTCGGCATATATATCTATTTTCGAAACCGCGACAACTAGGCCGATACCAGCACTGTATTCTTACGAACAAAGCCGCATTCTCTGCTTCGATAGCCTGACGGAACCCATGGAGGAAGTTATGCAACGAGGAAGTAAAGACAGCTACACAGATAAACAGAAGCGACAGGTGGAACACATTGAGGAGAGCTATATCGATCAAGGCGTCAAACGCGACGAGGCCGAGGCTCGTGCCTGGGCGACCGTCAACAAACAGGACGGCGGCGGCAAGCTTAGCGGATCGGGACGGAAACGATCGAGCAAATCGGGCGACGATTCGAAGAAGAGTAGATCATCGAAAAAGTGAGCGATTGATTTGCAGCAAAAGACCGCTAAAGAACAAACAGGCGACCGGCCGGAAAACCCGTTGCCCGCACAGAAGCAGAAACGCCCGGGAATCGAAAGCAAGATCGAACCACGTCCGCAGTTTCTCGCTCCCGATTATACGGGTTCGGAGAAGCTCGCAGGCAAGACCGCATTGATCACCGGCGGCGATTCAGGCATCGGACGCTCGGTCGCCGTTCTCTATGCTCGCGAAGGAGCGAACGTCGCGATCGTCTTTCTGCCCGAAGAGCGGTCGGATGCCGAAGAAACGGCTGAGTTTGTCCGTGCAGAAGGCCGCGAGTGTCTCCTCATCGAGGGAGACGTCCGCGAATCTTCTTTCTGCGAGGCCGCCGTCGAACAGACCGCAGCAAAGTTCGGCGGACTCGATATCCTAGTCAACAACGCCGCCTACCAACATCACCAGAAATCTCTTGACGCGATCACTGACGAACAGTTGAAACGCACCTTTGAAACAAATATATACGGCTATTTCTATATGGCGAGGGCAGCACTGAGGCACATACCGAAGGGCGGGGCGATCGTAAACTGCAGTTCGATCACCGGACTCGAAGGTTCAAAGGAACTTCTCGATTACTCATCGACGAAAGGTGCGATCAACGCATTCACAAAATCACTTGCGCAGAACCTTGTCGAAAAAGGTATACGCGTGAACTGCGTCGCTCCCGGCCCTGTCTGGACGCCGTTGAATGTCGCTGACAAGGAAGCCGAAGAGGTTGCCAAACATGGCGCAGATACCCCGATGAAACGCCCCGCGCAACCGGAAGAGATCGCACCCGCCTTTGTATTCTTCGCGGCGAATTCAGATTCCAGCTACATTACCGGCGAAATACTATCCATCCTCGGCGGCGAAACGACCGCAGCCTGACAATCAACCCCAAATCTAGAAGAGGCGGTCCAACGCGACCGCCTCTATTCATAAACTGCCGACGCTAGTCCTACTGGCCGTTACGGTTGGTATTGGGCCTGTTCATATTGCCGGTATTTGTATTTGTGTTCCGGTTAATTGTGTTCGTGTTCATATTCGCATTCATGTTCGACGGTGTCATCATCGGCGTCGGGGACATCATCGGGGTAGCGTTCACATATGCGTTCGTATTCGTGTTCATGTTTCGCATATTCGCATTAACGTTCACGTTTGTTGCGGTGTCGCCGCAGCCCGTGAAAACGGCAACCGAAGCGAAAGCTGCAAGCGCAGCCGGTCCTATTAGTCTTCTCATTGTTCTCTCCTGGATTTCTATGAAATTTATGGACGGCCGACCGAAAATGTCCGTTTTCAATTATGAACTGCAACATTTCGAGGCGGCCGTCCCATGCTTACTAGTTCCCTAGAACGTCAGACGGCGTATCTGACATTCCGACATCCTATCTATCGCCTTTCGGCGTAAATGTATTGCAGAAGACGTTTCGAAACTATTCGTCTGAAGTCCGCTGCCCGGCATTTACAAGGATGTGACTGTATGCGACAGAACAATTTTGCGACTGCATCGGCGGGTACCATTCTTATTGGTCGTTTCGGGGCCGTCAGGATGGCCGGGCAGATCTTTACATAATACTGATAATAATCTCGGCCGTAAGGATTCGAGACGTCACAGGTGCCGAGTGCACCTGGGAAGGATGGTTGGTCGCAGCCATCCTTTTTGTTCTAACGACGCTGTAGGAGCAAAGCAATGACGCTGCTGCGATTTTCGTTGTACTACATTTCGCTGCGTTTGAAGGTAATGTTCGGATTTCACGAAACATTCCACCCGCTTGGCATTAAGTGGCGGTGGCGAAATTGGAGTTATCGGAATCGGGCGAGAACGGAAAAGGGCAATTAACAGGAGAGATATCATGATGAATCAAGGCGCAATAGATACTTCAAGACAAGGGACTTCTGGAACTTCATCCGGAGGTAATGCCGGTGAGAAAACGGGGACGCAAGGTGGGCTTAAGACAGGCGGAAAGAACATGTCCGAGGCCTTTCAGCACTCAGAGGGCAAGGTCGCCCGCACGATCGAAGAACAGACAGCCAAACTGCCGTCGGACCTGTTCCTATGGGCCGCCGTGGGTTCGATCGGGACATCGCTGATTCTTGAGTTAACAGGAAACGAGGAGAAATCTCGGTTTGTCGGGCAATGGGTCGCCCCTCTCCTGCTGCTTGGGGTTTACAACAAACTCGTAAAGATCGGCGGCTCTGACCGCGTTCACTAGTAACGGCTATAAATTCAAAAGGGACCACCGCCCGGTTGGCGGTGGTCGCTAAAACATTTTCTCATCCACATAGGAGGTAAACAGTAATGAGCAACGGTTCATCGCAATCAGGGCGAACAGGCGAGAATCGACAGGGCAACGGCAGCGAACGTGACGCTCGGTGGGGCAACGGCGGAGCCTATGGAAATCTCGAAAGTTATGAAGAGGAACGCGAGCGTAGAAATGAGTCGTGGAGCCCGTCTCAATCGGCCAGCGGAGCGGAAGATGACGACCCTTACACCGCGAACCGCACCGACCGTGACCGATATGAACAGCCCGGCGGAGGACGGCGGGCAAGCGACCATAGGCTCGACGATTACGGCTATAACCGCGATCAGGAATATTCAAGGTACTCGTCCGGTACGGACGATCGGGACGATCGGGGCTGGCGTCCGACCGATAGACAGCGAGACTACGAAGGTCGCGACCAGGACCGCCGGATGCAGCAGCGCGGCGACTACGGGAACGAGCTGATGGAAGATCGGCAATGGGGAGCATTCGGATCCCGCGGTTCTTACGAGCATTACGAAGGCCACGGCTCGCCGAGTTCCTACAGCCCTCAGGGAGGCTATGGGAACCGACAGGAATATCGCGGGTCGAATCGCGGTGAAGGTGGCGGTCGATACGGCGACCCGTACGCCGAGCCCGGCGGCTACAGTGAACTCTCGGGCGGCCGCGGCGGCTACGGTACTCAAAGCGGTTATCAACAGGGCCGCGAGTACGGCCCGGGCGGCTCGCAGGGCGAATCAAGCGGCCGTGAGCATTACGCACGGCAGGCATTCGACCGCGGCACAGAGTTTCGCTTCAACGATCAACCGCAGTCCGGTCTGCATCGCGGAAAGGGCCCGAGGGGATACAGCAGGTCCGACGAACGGATCCGTGAAGATGTTAACGAAAGGCTGTGGGACGACAGCCACCTCGACGCATCGGACATCGAGGTCGAAGTTAAAAGCGGCGAGGTAACACTCCGCGGAGAGGTAGACGACCGCAATGCAAAAAGGAGGGCTGAAGACCTTGCCGAATCCTGCTCAGGCGTAAAGAATGTTCAGAACAGCTTGCGCATCAAATCACGGAATTCTGAGAAATCGGGATACGCGGCATCGTATCAGAATACTCAGTCGGACCAGGGTAAAAGTGCCGAATCGCGTTCGAACAAGCGGTCCTCGGGCGGCCAGTAATGTGGCTGACATCCTAATGTAAAAGAAAAGGTCCCCGTCAGGTTCTAACTTGACGGGGACGTTTATTTCTAGCGAATTTCGCTACTAGCGGTAGATATGCTCGCCGCGATAGCGGTCTCTCCATTCGTTCTCGAAGTAGTCCGCATCGTCATCCGATCTCGGCGTTACACCGAGGACGGTTCCGCCTTCACGAATACCCGATTCATAAACCTGTGCTCTCTCCTCCGGAATTCCCCAACCTATCAGCGCACCCGCCAGGCCGCCGGTCAATCCGCCGGCTCCGGCACCTGCAAGAGCCGCTGCGATCGGGCCCGCTACCACAAGTCCCGCACCCGGGATAATCAGGTTTGTGCCGATAGCAGCTATCCCGCCGATGATCGCTCCGAGTGTACCGCCGATCGCTGATCCGACGCCGGTCCCCTCGAGTGCCTTATTGCCCAGTTCCGATTCATCTGCCTTGTCGCCCCAATACTTATCACGCGTCGTGTCCGACATCATCACGTTGATCTCGTCGTCCGTGTAACCGCGTTCCCTGAGCGACCTGTACGCGCTCTCGGTCGATTCCCTGTCTCGAAAAAGTCCTGTGAGGACACCCCGCCTTTGTTCTGTTCTTGTTGCCTGATTATTCATTTAACCTAAACTCCTTGAAACGTTCTTCGAAATTGCGAAAGTTACAAGGTCAAGCCTAGCTTCGTGCTGTCGGTTCGTCAGTATTTAGGCATACAGTCATGGTTTCAAGAGTTTGGCTAAACTTTGTTTACCTAAGTTCACAATTGGCGCTTCGGGCGTCCTCGGGTGGGCCACTGCAATGGCCCACCCTTATTTTTTCTCAGTTTACGGGTCGCTGATGTGCATATCCGGGACGTCCGTCGACACGAAACGCGTTGCATTCTGCCCCCACGGTTCCCCGCCTATCGCAAACTCGATGTCCTTGCCGTTCCTAGTTTCCGCATCCGCAACACGCTCGAGGTAGCGTAAAGCTTGGTCGTGATGCTTAGGCTCGATGGTCGCACTGCAATCGGCCGGCACCTCAACGTGATAGCCGCGCATATATGCGTCATGCGCCGTGAACAGTACGCAAATGTCTGTAGTAACCCCCGTAACGATCACTTTTGAGACGTCCATTGACAGCAGAAGAACGCCAAGCGGCGTGGCATAAAACCCCGATCGCTGCGGCTTCACGACATAAAGATCGTCGTTCCCGGGCTGCAGAGCTTCCACCATCTGGCGGCCGCGGTTCGAGGCCTCCATTGTGTTTTTCACGTAGGTTCCGAAATCTTCGTTCCACTTGCCGTAGTTGTCGTTCACAAAGACGACCGGCACCCCAACATCATCAGCCCGCCGCTTCAGTTCCGCAACATTTTCCGCTGCCGAAAGGGCCCTGTCGAACATTTGCTCGCCGCCCTCGAAACTGAAGTCTGAGATCATATCAACAATCAAAACCGCTTCGTTCGAGCGCGACCGCGGAATATTTGTAACGTTATTTACGTTGTCCATCGGTCCGTTCTCCATTTCCAAGATCAAGCTCGAAATCCTGTTTCTGCAAAACCCGTGCCGATTTTCTCTAGTGAGACCCTGTCTCGCTGTGAGGAGTGTCGACCGGTTTGGATTCCGGCGATCCGATCTGCCGCAAATAGATCGAAAAGATCACCATCACGGCAATGGAAAGAAATTCGCTCTGCCAGTTCTGTAAAGACTCGAACCAAAACCGCGAGGTCATCATATATTCCGCGGCACTGACCGCGCGCTCACCGTGCTCTGCCTGTTCGCCGTTGTACGCGGCCGCTCCGGAAATCCCATGGAGAAAAAACGAGATGAGAAAAAGCAGCAGAAGACTCAACGACAGAGAGTATTTGTAGACCGAAAGCACCCACCCGCCTTTTCGCACCGGCCACGGCATTGTCGGGTCCGTCCGCGATTCCGGCAGGATGCGGTTGACCCGTTCCTCCGCGTCGATCCTTTTCGATTCTGAAGAGCCCTTCTGAAAGAGAAAGACGGTCAAAATAACGAACGCAGACATTTGCAGAAACTCACTTTCCCAGTTTTCGAATACCGCTTCCGCAAAATCGCCCTCCAGCGCGTATTCGAGGAGCTCGATAGTTGGCTTGCCGTGTTGCCGTTGGTCATTGTTGTGATTCACCCAGCCTGCAAGATATTGCCCAGCGAGCGACACCGCAAACACGGCCAATAATACGAGTGAGAGGCAATTACTATTAAGAAACTTCATAATCTCCCTGTATCAATTTCAGACAGTCAGAAAAACAATTGAGCGGCAAAAAAGTTTTGCCGCTCTGTATTGTTCTGTTACACATCGTCCGACGTGTATAGCCTGGCTCATATGTGCAGCCTCAAAAGAATCGGAGGCTTCTTAATTTGGGTCACTGCACGGTGAACCGAAACTTTCTTGGCTCCGATACCAATGCTAACTGGAAAATTCCACTTTGGTTTGTAACGCATCATACACATCTAAGTCGCCTGTATGCATTAGCTTAGAGGTCTACCGCTCCGGAGTTGCCGGTTAGGCAGATTGTTCTCCGATCAACCAAAGTCGCCGAATTCAGGACGTTCTCGGCGACTTTCCCCTTAGTGGAGCAATGTCGTTTGACTGAATACGCGCGAGCAAAAAGTTCAATTCCACTTTCGCATCGGTTGTCCGTGCACGGCGATTGCTACTTCGTCTGAGTAACGTCGTTCAAACAGTGAAAAATACTGCCCGCAGATCTCAACTTCCCGATAATCCTGTCGAGACTCGGCTGCGCCTTCTCGCATTTCTGTTGTTGATCTATGCACTGGTCGGATCCGTAGTTTCATTCTCAGGCTGGGCGTCTGATATTCCGCAACTCGCAGATTGGTTCAACGCCGAAGTCGCGATCCAGCCCAATACCGCGGTCGCGATCGCTTGTCTTGCCGGCGCCGCGATACTGTATTTGGTCGGTCTCGATTACATTTCCGCGGGTCTGGCGACCGCCTCGCTTCTTATTGGTGGATTGACACTATTTCAACATCTTTCGGGAATCGACCTTGGTATCGACCGGTTACTTCTTTTCGGCCGTGAATGGGGAGTCGCAGGCACGACCTCGCCGGGCCGAATGGGCAAGCCCGGTTCGACATCGGTGATCCTCCTCAGTGCGGCGCTAATGGCGTTTGCACTCACGCGATCTCGAACCATCCGGCCACAGCGAAAGCTCCGTTCAGGCGCGGTCGTCTTTGTGCTTTTTGCCCTCGCGATCTCCGCGCTGTCACTGCTTGGCTATGTCTTTGGTGCGACACAACTTTACACCATCCCGCAGCTAACGACCGTCGCGATACAAACCTCCACGTTCATTGCAGCGATCGCTCTCGCGCTTATCATATCCGTCAGTGACGTCGGGCCCGGCAAATTATTTGCCGATCCCGGACCAGGAGGTGAATTGATCCGGCGGCTCGCTCCCGCGGTGGTCGTGGTTTCACTTGTGTTGGGCTCGGTTACGCTCGCTGGCGGCAAGCTTGCGTTCTATGACCTCGCCTTCGAAGCATCCATCCGGACGATACTTGAGATCATTTTGCTGCTCGTCATCGTTTGGTGGGCTGTTGGTACGATCAGTTCACATGTCCGCCGAATCAATGATCACGAGATCGAGCTCCAGCAGCTTGCTGACGCGATGCCGCAGCTGGTCTGGATCGCACAGGCTGATGGCAGCGTAACCTACTACAATGCCCGGTCGTCCGAATACGATGGCCTGCCGCAGGATAGCGACGGCCTCTACGACTGGCAGCCGATCGTCCATCCCGATGACCTTGAATCGACCACCAATGCGTGGCTCACCGCCGTTGAGAATAAAGTCGTGTATGAGCACGAGCACCGCATCCGAATGACCGATGGAAGTTACCGGTGGCATCTCAGTAGAGCTTTCCCGACCTCGGCCCGAAACGGAAACGGAATTCGCTGGTATGGCACAGCGACAGACATTGAGCAGGTAAAGCGTGCGGAGGCGGAACTGCGGCAAACCGAGGGGCGATTACAGCAGGCTCTGGATGCGGGCCGTATCGGCGTCTGGGAGTACCGCCCGTCAACCGGCGAACTCATCCTCGACGATCGGACGCGAATGCTGACAGGCTTTCCGAATTCCGGGACCATCGACCGCGAGACTGCCGAGCGTGCCGTTTTCGAAAGTGATCTTTCGTTGCTGCGGTCTCAGCTGCGTGATGCTGCCAAGAGCAAAGACGGAAAACTCGTCAGTATGGATATTCGGGTCCGCCATCCTGAATCCGGTGTCCGCTGGCTTCAGGTCGTCGGGCAGATCACAGCACCAGAAGGATCGTCCGGCGCACCTATACTGCGTGGCACCTCGATTGATATCACCGATAGGAAGAACAACGAGGCGAATCAAAACTTTCTATTCTCGATCGCAGAAGTTATCCGCCTAACGACCGAGCCTTCAACAATGCTGCAGCGGGTTGCCGAATTGGTCGGGAAATACCTTGATCTCGACCGCTGCATGTTCCTCGAAACACAGATCGAGAATGATCACAGGCATGAGCTCGGCTCCTATTCGCGAAATGGCGATCGGAAGGTGCGTGTCAAGGGTTACGCGAACTACAGCCCTGTTACGGTTCGGCTTATCGCCGGCGGCCAAACCGTTGTCGTTAAGGACTCAGCGGCGGACGAAAGAACCGCAGATCATTTCGAGCGTTCATACGGCCCGAACGGCGAACGTGCTTATATTGCGGTTCCATTGATGCGAAACCGAAAATGGTCCGGAACACTGTGGGCGAGTGACGACCGGCCGCGCACGTGGAGCGATCTTGAGATCGGCCTTCTAGAGACGGTGGGCGAACGTGCGTGGGCCGCGATCGAACGATTGAGGGCAGAGAACGCTCTTCGGGAGTCGGAAAAACGGTTCCGGAACGTATCGGACTCCGCTCCTGTAATGATCTGGGTCGCCGACACGAATAATAACGGGACGTGGTTTAATCGGCCTTGGCTGGAGTTCACTGGCCGGCCGCTTGAGGCGGAGATCGGTACCGGTTGGCTTGAGTCCATACATCCTGATGACATCGAGTTCGTCGGGACTACGTGCATGTCTGCATTCAACGAACGAAAGCCGTTCACCATGGAATTCCGGATGCGAAGAGCAGATGGCGAATATCGCTGGTTGAAAGACAGCGGCGTTCCCCGCTTCAGTGCGGATGGTGAATTTCTCGGTTACATCGGCTCTTGCGTCGATATTCACGAGCTCAAGACCGCGATGGAATCGCTTCGAGCCTCGGAGGCTCGCCTCACGCTTGCAACGACTATCGGCATGTTTGGAATGTGGGACATAAACTATGTCGAAGGCAAGATGATCTGGTCGGACCGGCTGTTCGAGATCTTCGGTGTCGAGCCCACGCCTGATCGATGGATGGAGATGTCGGAATTCGAATCCCTGGTCGAGCCGCGCGACCTCCAGCGTGTTCGCGACATATCTACTAGGGCCCTCGAAACACATCAGGATTATGCTGCCGAGTACCGTATCGTGAAAGCTGACACCGGTGAGACGAGATGGATAGATGCCCGGGCCCAAAATTTCTACAATGACGCAGGAAGCGTCGTCCGCTCCGTCGGTATCGCTCATGACGTTACCGAAAGGCGTTCAGAACAGGAGGCATTACGGCTTTCCGAAGAGCGGCTGAAGCTCGCTCAGGAAGCGGGTGGTATTGGCATCTGGGACTGGGACACAAGAGAAGACCAGACCTACTGGTCTGAACGAATGTGGGCAATATATGGCGAAGTGCCGGTGAGCGAAAAGGTGCCGAACGACTATTGGCTCGGCTTTCTACACGCGGACGACCGGGAAAGGCTCGAACAGGCTGCGCTTGGCTTATTGGGTTCCGGGGAACCGGAGTTTCATCACGAATTCCGGATCATTCGTAAAAACGGCGATGTGCGCTGGCTGGAGACGACCGCTCGAATCGACAGGCATTCGGACGGTACGGTCAAACGGGTTTATGGCATCACAGTCGACATCACGCAGAAAAAGAACGCTGCCGAACAATTGCGCATCAGCGAGGCAAACCTGCGCCTCGTGACCGATTCGATCCCGGCCCTTGTATCGTATATAGACAGTTCTGAACGTTATCGTTTTGCAAACCGCCGGTATCAGGAATGGTTCGGCGTCGAACTTGACGAGGTCGTTGGAAAACCGATGATCGAGGTCCTGGGGGAGGAAGCTTACGAGGTATTTAAGCCGAAGATCGACGAGGCGCTTAACGGGTCCGCGGTCTCATTCGATACCTGGGCGAATTATAAGAATGCGGGAAGGCGCTACGTCCACGTTTCCTACGTGCCGGACCGCGACGGAACCGGCAGCGTGGTCGGCTATTATGTTCTCGTTACGGACCTCACGGAACTTCGGCGATCGGAGGAGCTCCTTCGCATGTCGGAGGAGCGAATGCGGATCTTGACCGAGAGCTTTACCGACTACGCGATAATATCCACCGACGTTGAAGGCCGGATCGATAGCTGGAACCCTGGAGCGTCGAATATTTTCGGCCACGCCGAGGACGAAGTGATCGGAAAACCCGCGGATATTCTGTTCACGCCGGAAGATGTGCGAAAGGGCGTTCCGCTTCGTGAAATGGAGGAAGCTCGCCAGAAAGGCCGGGCGGTCGACGAACGTTGGCACGTGCGCAAAGACGGGTCCCGATTTTTCGCGACCGGCGTCATGGCCCCGCTCTACGTCGGCGATATGCTCACGGGCTATGCGAAGATCGCCGCAGACCTGACCGAGAAGAAGCGAAACGCCGAGGCCTTACAGCGTGCTCATGACGAAATGGAGCATCGGGTAGTGGAAAGAACGCGCGAGATCGCCGCGATGAACGAGGTCCTGCTCAAGGAGATCAGCGACCGAAAGACTGCCGAGAGGCAGAAGATCGAACTGCTGCAGCGGCTCGTGTCCTCGCAG
The DNA here is from genome assembly GCA_030372865.1 of Pyrinomonadaceae bacterium. Taxonomy (GTDB): domain Bacteria; phylum Acidobacteriota; class Blastocatellia; order Pyrinomonadales; family Pyrinomonadaceae; genus OLB17. The sequence goes on along the minus strand of JAUCQE010000105.1, from coordinate 819 downwards.
GAAGACGAACGCCGCCGCATTGCTCGCGACCTCCACGATCAGCTCGGGCAGCGGCTGACCGCCCTTCGTCTCAAGCTCGCGTCGCTAAGGGAAGCGTGTGCGGGCAACAAGGAACTCGCGCTTCGCACGGAACGGCTACAAGACATCGCCGCACTTCTCGATTCCGAGGTCGGCTTCCTGACGTGGGAACTACGCCCGTCCGCGATCGACGAACTGGGGCTCGTTAATGCTATCCGGGCTTTTGTCGGCGAATGGTCTAGACATTTCGATATGGAGATCGATTTTCATTCCGCCGGACTTGCCGACGTCGAGTTTCGCCGCGAGGTCGAGATACAACTTTACCGGATCGTCCAGGAAGCCCTTAACAACGTCGTAAAGCACGCGGAAGCGACCCGCGTCGAGGTGCTTTTCGAACGTACGGGTAACTCGGCGGTCCTGATCGTCGAGGATAATGGCATCGGTTTTGATAACGGTACGCCCCGCCCCGCGAGTCATTCGCCCGGCGGCCTGGGATTATCAGGAATGCGTGAGCGGACCGAACTGATCGGCGGTTCGCTCGAGATCGATACCGAGCCCGGCCTTGGAACCTCTATACATGTACGAATTCCAATTGAACACTAAGCGACTTACGGAGCTAAACGATGAGTGAAAAACTACGACTAGTGCTTGCTGAGGACCATCAGACGGTCCGTGAAGGCATCAAGCTTCTCGTCAGTTCCCAGCCCGACATGGAAGTTGTCGGCGAGGCCGGGAACGGCGAGATGGTGATCGAACTCTGTTCACGGCTGAGTCCGGACTTGGTGCTGATGGACGTCTCGA
>JAUCQE010000104.1 GCA_030372865.1 Pyrinomonadaceae bacterium | reverse complement strand
CACTCAAACACCTCTTTCCGAAAACTGTCGAAATCGCTGTGCTGATACTCGGTCATAAACACGATGTAGAATGTTATGCAATTCTGTCACAGACACTTATCTAACCAGTAAGAAGCTACTTGAACGTGGTTGTTCATCGTCCGAAGGCCCGTTTTGCCAGCTTAATATTTTCCGGATTACCGCCCGAGAGCGTGTGATCTAGCAACCGCTTTTTCAACGCCTTAGGAATCAGCTCTAACTCATCTGGACGCTGCTGATCGAAATCCCAGCCTGTGAAAAGTCGCGCAGCGCCTTCCAATTCGGTCGGCCGAGTATCAGCGGTCTTGAGCGCCGAAACGATCTCGCGAGTTTGAAAAAGCAGCAGCAGTCGTTCGGCGATAGTCTCGCCGGCCGTCCTCCCATACCATTCTTTTGAGCCTGAGCCGTACCAATGAAGCAGGGCCCTAATCCGTTCATCGCGATCGGGGTATTCGCGTTCGAGGACCGGCAAAAAGGGCTCTAGATAATTTTGGCTGGGAAGTCCGAAATAGCCTAACTGCTTCTCGTACAGTTCTTCGATACCCCGCGGCATCGCCGCATACCATCGCTCACGATCAGCGGCATCCTCCCGCTCCATTTCTAGGGAATGTTCATATTCTTTGCGGACTAAATCGATGCCGCGTTCATCAAACCACTTCATCCATCGCTCTGGGTCTTCGATTATCGCATTTGCTTGCCAGAGGCTCGTCCGGACCTCACGGCCGCTAGAGTTGCCGATGGAGACTATTTCGGCCCCGTCTTTGTACAGCAGAACAACCGGGTCCGTACAAATGGACATCCGCCAATCTTCGGGCACGATCAGGCGCAGGGCATCGGCAAAACTCTGGATGTCTTCCGGTTTCCGGCTGTCGAAAAGCGTTTTCGTCAGGGAATCGCTGCCGAATTTAACTACTATCCGGTCGGCGGTTCGAATCAGTCGGTCGAGTTCGTCAATTCGTGGCTTCCTTTCCGCTGCAACCTGCTCGGCCTCAGAGGACGCATTAATCGGCGTCTCCTGTTGAGCAGCGAGCGGAATTACACAGGTTGATATTACGAGAAGCGATAGGAGTAGATGACGCATTTAGTTGGAATAATCGCACGTTGCGGAAGGCCGGGTCAAACATTTTCGTCGATTCGTTTTATGATTGCCCGACGACTATGCTACGGCGAGCAAAACACCGCGGTCGATCTCAAGCGTCGGGGCGTATTCTATATGAAGCACTCGTCGCGGCTTGTCTGACAGGCACTTTGACGAGGCGTGAACGGTAAGCGGGCTCATCGCTATCACGCCGCCTTTTCCGACGAGACATCTGATTGAACGGGCCTCAGCGGCATGGTGTTCGGGAAGGGATAGCAGGCGATCATGATGCGAGTTCGGGATGACGCGCAACGGCCCGTTGAGTTCCGTAGAAGCATCGAGGTGCAGCCGAAGCGCGATCACCTGCGAAAGGGCTCGCGTCGGGGCGTGAGCATAGACAACCCCGTCCTTGATAGTTGCCGGGCCCCAGCCCTCGGCGTCAGGTATCGCCGTCAGCGGAAGTGCGGTGTCCTGGTGCCAGGCAACCAGCCAGTTCGCCTTTCCGGTCTTTTCGAACAGCGTCGCCTTGTAAGGTATCATCGCCCGGCCCGAGATGATTTCGGCGATCGACCTTAACCGATCATCCGCCGCGATCTCACGGACCGCCGAAACACTCATCAAATGCCGCACGCCGGCCTTGCCCTTGAACGAATCTGACCGCCCGATCGACTCGATCAAGCGGTCGCATTCCGCTTTGGGTATCACATCCTCACGGATCTCAAACCCCGGCCATTCATTGAGCGTTCCTAACATCCCGCGTTAACGACACTACCGCATCTGAGCCGTTATCGAACCTAGTTTTTCAGTCATCTCGGGCGGAAGCTCCAGCCCGAGTTCGTGTATCGTCGAGGCAAGCGAGGCGAGCGAGACCGCCTTGGTGCGTCCGCTCTTCATTTCGGCGACGGTCGCCAGCAGCCGGTCGACCGCATCGCCGAAAAGCTCTTCGTTCTTGGCCTTGCCCGCCCGGGCGGCAAGTTCGTTCAAGGCGTTCGCCCGCGGGCTGAGTTGCTCGATGTCGTCGATGCTTTCCGCGGCCTCATTGAGAAGTCCCGCGGCAAGTTCCGGTTCGGCGGCTGCCGCGGCGTCGTGCATTCCCAGCAGCGCGAAGACCTTCTGCGTCTCGTCACCGATCGCGTTCAACGCCTGCCGTGCCAGTTCGTCCTTCGCCTCGCGGGTCATGATCACGGCTATCTGCGACAGCGCCGCTTTCGACTGCGTGTCGTCCTCGATCGCTTCCGCGATCTCGATCGCACGCTCGCCCTTTTCAAACCCCGCGTACTGCGCCGCGATGGAAACGAACAGTGCGAATCTCGCCTTGCTGTCGCGCGTCTCGGTGTCGCGCTGCGAACGCAGCACCTCGTACGCCTCATCGAGAGCCTCGAACGCGTCCTCCATCTCGCCGCGTCGCGCGTACTCGCGGGCAAAGCCGAGCAGGGCCGTCGAGATCTGCGTTTTGTCGTTCACCATGTCGAGCGTCCGGTCGGCCAGATCGACGCTGCCCGCATGCATAAACCCAACAGACACCGCACTTAGCAGATTGTCGCGATGGACGTTGTCGAGCTCTTCGCCAAAGGCACGGGCGCGGTCAAAGGTCTCGACCGCCTTGCCGTTCCGGCCCGCCTCGACCAGGCGATGACCGACATCGACCAGCGTCCGGATCCGCTCCTCTTCGTGCTCGATCTCCTCGGCGATGACGGCGGCGTTCTCAAGATACTCGGCGGCCTTGTCGCTGTTCCCCTTTGCGATGCTGCCGTCCGCCATCTCGAGCAACGCAAAAACGGACGACGCCGGGTAATCGATCTCGGCCAGCGTTTCCGTCGCCGCCTCAATATTTCCATCCGCCGCCTGCCTGATAGCGATCGCTGCTAGCACCTCGTCCGGGTGCATCGTCTCGTCGGCGATCTTCCGTGCCGTCTCGAGGTCGCCCTTCTGTGCCTTTTCCCGGGCGATCACCTCGCGGGCTCGCGACTGCAGCCCGACCTCCTCGATCGCGTCCGCAAGCTGCAATGCATATTCGTCGTCGTCAAGCGAGGCACATTTGCCCGCTACCGCGATCAGCAGACGATCGCGAACGAACGGGTCATCGACCGTGTTCGCAAGCTCCGCGGCCATGTCCACATTCCCGCGTTTCAGGTACTCCTCGACCACCGCCGCGATCGCCTCAGCATGGTCGCCCCCGCTCCCGACCCGCTCCGCGACGAACGCTGCGCATGACAGCAGGTTAGACTCTGCCTCGCTCCGTGAAATGAAAAAATCAGACATAAAATAAATTGAACTGCAGATATGCAGAGACGCAGAAGAATTTTCATGGGATGGACAAGATAAACAAGATGCTAAGAGGTTCGTCTTGATCGACCTCTTATCCTGACCATCATGTATATCCTGTTAAATTTCTTCTCTGTTCCTCTGTGTCTCCGTGGTGAATACTTCATGCGAAGACGAGCCGCATTGTTTCCGGGAACCAGTCGTCGAGCCGTGTCGCGATCGCGTCGGCGCCGGCGGC
>JAUCQE010000103.1 GCA_030372865.1 Pyrinomonadaceae bacterium | reverse complement strand
ACGAACGCAAATGAGCCGTCGCGTCTTCTGTACCGGTACTCTTCGGTCCAGTGGGTCGAGCCGGAATCGATAGCTCGCTTTATGCTGTGCGAAACGCGTTCGCGATCGTCGGGATGAAGCCGCTCGGTCCAGTGGTCGAGGGTGTCGCCGACCTCATGCGGACGATAGCCGAACAACTTTTGAAAGCCTTCGTTCCACCAGAGCGTGTTCGAGTTGAAGTCCCAGTCCCAAAGAGCGTCGCTCGTCGCACGCGTCACGAGCTCGAAGCGCTCGTTCGTGCGGCGGATCTCCTCCTCTGCTTTTTTACGCTGGATGGCAAGAGCGATCTGGTCCGCGACGGACGTGAGAAGTTCGAGGTCGCGCTCGTCGTAGGTGTCCGAATTTTCGTAATCCTGAACAACGAGCACGCCGATCACGCCATCAGGCGTCGTCAGCGGGACCCCAAGCCAGATCGGGGAATCGGTTCCGACCGATTCTATCTCGCCCTGTTCGATCAGGCGTTTCGCTTGCTCGTCCGTAACGAGCATCGATTCGCCATGCCGAAATACATATGCCGAGAGGCTTCGCCCGAGCTTTATCGGCGGCGGCATCGGGTCGTATTTATCGACCCAGAACTGCATCGTGAGAGATTCGGTCTCGGCGTCGAACAACGCGACAAAGAAATTTTCCGCATAGACGATCCGTTTGATCGCATTGCGCACGAGGCTCAGGAGCTCGCCGAGATTTGCGGTCGTCGTGACGCCGTGCATGACGCGTGCGATGGCTCGCGACTCGGCTTCGAGCCGCTTTCGCTCCGTAATGTCACGTGCAACGCAGACTATCCGGTGCGTGCCGGTCTGCGGGTCGAAGATCTTTGCGGTGGAAAGCGAGACGGCAAACCGTGAGCCATCCTTGCGGACACAGTCCGTCTCGATACGCCGGGCGAGTGAATCACGCTGAAGGCTTTTTTCGAAGATGCGCGCGAAGAAGCGGGGGTTTTTCGACAGTATGCTTATCGGCTGGCCTATAAGCTCGTCTTCGGTGTAACCGGTCTGTTCGAGCGTGGCCGGGTTTACGCGATCGATCGTCGCATCTGCATTGATGACCAGTATCGCGTCACGGATGGAGTTGAAAATGCTGTCGCCCAGCGTGAGCGGTGCGGCGACATGGACCTCAACGCGCGACAACCCGGGCTGTCCCTGCGGAGGCGGCGGGGGAACTGCATCTCGTAAAACTTCCGGACCGAATCCGGGTTCCACTGGAGGTTCGTTGCGCGGAGCTTCGCGCAGTTGGATTTCCATCTATTTCTTGCCCCGGCTGCAGGGCTATTGGTTTGTTGTGTAGACCGGGGAGGATCGCGGGCGTTGGGAACGAGTGGAATAACAGGTGGCCGGATATTGAGGAAAACACCCACAAGGGCTCGTAGCTCGGGCCCAGATAAGAATAATGACCTATGCCGTCACGCGCTGTCAAGACATATGTTGTTAGATGTTTAACACCGCAGAGTGAGAAGAAGCCCCGCCTTGCTGCAGCGGGGCTTCGTCCTGCAAATGAACTATCGGCCTACTTGGGCCCGGTGTTCCACCAGTACTGCTCGCCGAGCGGCTTTTGTGCGGGCCAGATCTGCGTCAGCGTTTCCGCCTCGTAGAGCTCGCCGCCCTTCATCACATGGCTGATCGAATCCGTGTTGCGGATATCGGTAAGCGGGTTTTTGTCCATCACGACAAGGTCGGCGATCTTGCCCACTTCGAGCGAACCGAGGTCCTGCTCGAGCCCGATCGCCTCGGCACCCTGAATGGTCGCAACCTTTAGTGTGTCGTGCGTGGACATTCCCCCCGACTGCATCGCCCAGATCTCCCAATGAACGCCCATGCCCTGCATCTGGCCGTGGCCGCCGATGCCGACACGTCCGCCTGCTTTTACCACCTCAGCGGCACCGGCGGCGATCTGCTTGAAGCTGTATTCTTCAGGCCTGAACCACTGCGGCCGGCGGCGCATCATCGCGTTGATAAGCTCATTCGGGATATAACGGCGGAGCCGCTGGTTGTTGAGCACGTCGGTCGTCTGGA
>JAUCQE010000102.1 GCA_030372865.1 Pyrinomonadaceae bacterium | reverse complement strand
CATGCCGACGCGCATGCCCACGCGATCGAACGCTTGTTCGCGACGCCGAAGATCATTCCAACTTTGTTTTCTAGCATAGTTTTCAGTGACAGCGATTACTCCGTGACGAAGATGCGCTGCAAAACCTCGAAATCGAGGAAACGGATATCGATGTCGACCGGCGTGCCCTTAAAGCGGTCCGTCCCGAGAGTCGTACGCAGATAGCGTTCGTCCTCAGGCGTCAGCTGAGTGATCAGCACAAGCATCAAACGGACGGAAAGGCCAAGTTTCATTTTCTCGACGCCCTCGCTGACCGCGGCGGCCTTGTGCAGGATCGAATCGATCTTTTCCTGCTTAAGCTCGGGAGCGACGAGGAAGACGACCTCGCCGCAAATCAGGTCGCTGCCCCGGACGAGCACGGTGTCAAAGGGAACGCCCGCGATGCTGACGTTTCGCAGGATCGGAACGTTCTCCTCCTGCTGGATCTGCCGAAGGGCAAGGTCTTCAGCAACGATATATGCAGACTGAAGGTCCGTGATCTGCTCGGGCTCGACGTCGAGGATATGAGCAAGCTCGGTTACCTGAATGTTCAGATTTTGCCGCTGTATCTCAGGCAAGGCGGTTTCCCAGGCGACGCTCTGCTGTCGCTTATAAGCGGTCACCTTCCTCGTCAGGTCCCAGGCATAGAATGCCAGAACCGAGATGCCGATGAAGGCAAGGGCGAAGATCGCCGTCAACGGCCAGTTTCCGGCCAGGACCGAAAGTATAAGGCCGGTGACCATCAAAAACCCGAGTCCGCCGGCGATCAACATTTGCGGAAGTGCCGACGCCGGCTTCGAGAATACAAAAAACGAATTGTCGAGCTGTTTAGCCATGTGGGCAAGAATTTCTGGGCCTAAGCCGCCGTCGCTCGTTCAAACGGGATATCGTCGAAATGCGTCATCCGTTTGAAGTCCTTGAATCTCTGATTGATCTCGGGGTAATCGAGGCCGTCAACGCGCTCCGTGCCGAATTTTTCGACGTTGAACGACGCCATGACCGAACCGTAGATCATCGCACGGCGAAGCGTTTCGTCGTCGATGTTATCGTGTGCGGCAAGGTATCCCATGAAGCCGCCCGCGAATGTATCGCCGGCACCCGTCGGGTCAAAAACGCTTTCGAGCGGATATGCGGGTGTCGCGAAATAGCCGTCTTTGGTAAAGAGCGTCGCGCCGTACTCGCCGCGTTTGATGACGACCGCTTTCAGGCCGAGATCCATGATAGCCCGTGCGGCCTTATAGATGCTCGGTTCGTCGGTAAGCTGTCGAGCCTCGGCATCGTTGATGATGATGCAGTCGACTACCTTGATGGTATCGATAACGGCATCCTTCATCGAAGAGATCCAGAAGTTCATCGTATCCATCGCGACGAACTTGGCATCCGGACACTGCTCGCGAACCTGCTTTTGGAGCATCGGGAGAATGTTAGCAAGGAACAGCATTTTGGCGTTCTTCGAATTGTCCGACAGCTTCGGCTGAAAGGTCTCGAAAACGTTCAACTGCGTATCGAGCGTGTGGGCCGTGTTCATATCGTAATCGTAACGGCCGCTCCAAAAGAACGTCTTGCCGTCGGG
>JAUCQE010000101.1 GCA_030372865.1 Pyrinomonadaceae bacterium | reverse complement strand
CGCTGTCTCGTGGGCTCGGAGATGTGTATAAGAGACAGCCTAAAGGAAGAGGACAAGGCGTCGAAGGAGGAGCAGAATAACCCTGATTCACCGATCGCCAGGCTGCGGCTTATCGAAAAGGACGCCTCACGGCTTCAGAGCGACGCCAATTCGCTTCGTAACCGGCTCGACCGCTCTGAGAAGTACGAGATGGCGGACATCGAGCAGCTCGAAACGGCCGTCTCGGAACTCCAGACGCGAGCCGACACGGTCCTGGTAGAAACGGCCGGTGCCCGTGCCAATGCCGACCCGAACGCGGCCGCAAAGCGCGAACCCAAGAAAAAGAAGAAGTTTCTCGGCATCTTCGGCGGAGGCGGCGGACAGGACGAGTACGATGAACTGATCGGATCGGTCGCGGCCGGACGTGATCGCGAGCTTTTTGTTGTCGCAACCCGCGAGGTCCGAAAGAAGAACTACGACGTCGGCCGGTTGTTGTTCCAGACGATCATCACGACATATCCGGATTCGCCATATCTTCCGATGTCTAAGCTCGCCGTTGCGGATTCGTTCTTCCTCGAAGGCTCAACGAGTGCCCTGATCCAGGCGATCGCTGCTTATCAGGATTGGTTGACCTTCTTTCCGACCCATCCGCTTGCGGACCGTGTTGTGCTGAAGATCGCTGAATCCGAGATGCGGCAGATCGGACTTCCGGATCGCGATGCGACACGGGCACGAAGAGCGGAGGTCCGTTTGAAGGCCTTGATGGCGAATTATCCCAATTCGATCCTGATGGAGGCTGCAAAACAGCGGCTGGTTCAGGTTCAAAACAACCTCGGGCTGCACAATCTATATATTGCCAACTACTATTACGGGCAGTCGGTGGACCAGCAGAAAGGAGGTTTGAAAGGAGCGCAGTCGCGGTATCGCGAGATCATGGATAAGTATCCCGATTTCGGTTACATGGACGAAGTTCTGTACAAACTCGCGGTCACATATCTTGTAGAGGAAGAGACCGACCAGGCGGCCCGATATTTCCAGCAGATCGTTTCGGATTACCCGAATAGCGAATACGTTAAGAAATCGAAGGAGCAGCTTGAACTGATCGGTGCCACGGTTCCGGAGCCGAAACCGGAGCGGATGAATGTCCTTCCGCCGGAGGACGCTTCGTTCTTCCAGAACTTCAAGAACCAGCTGTTCGGTATTTATCCGATGACCATCGATAAGAACGGCGTTTTGATGACGAGGGATTTCGACAAGGAGAAGTTCGAACTGATCGACCAGATCATCGAAAATCAGGGCGACATCTTAACGAACCAGATCCCGCAGGCATTGACGACCGTCATCTCGCAGAGACAAGCGCCCGCAGAAGCGACGAATACGCCGCCAGTCCAGCAGTGATCGATGTTTGGATAACGTATTCAGTGAGTATGATTCGCAGTTTCGAAAGCGGTTCCTTGCGGGCCGCTTTTATTTATAAGGGCGGCACGATTTTTAGAGGTTTAGATAAATGACCCTTCGGAAGTTTTACATTGCGTTCATTTTTCTTTTTACAGGTGCGATCAGCGGGCCCGCACAGGCGGTGACGGGAACGGGAACGCCCGTCCGTACGCCTGAACGGGTCTCGGAGACACTGGCCGCGAAGCTGGAAGCATTCGGCAGCAAGACCGCTTCGCGTGAAAACCGCGAGGCGGCGTTTGCGAAGCTGCTGGAAGGGCAGCGTTACTCCTGGGCGGCGAGCCGTACACGAAGTTCTTCACGCGCAGGAGCCGCGATCCGCGTCGCGCGTCAGGCGTTTCAGGCCGCGGTCGAATTGGACCCAAAACTCGCCGAGGGTTACACAGCACTTGCCGAACTGGAGATCAGTCAAAGCCCGTCAGAGGCACAGGTCGATGAAGCTATTGATCTCGCTAAACTCGCCGTTCGCGTGAATCCGGACAATTTTGGCGCACGCAGGTTGATGGCACGCCTCTACTCGTACAAAGCAAAGGTCGGCAACGCCGGGAATTTTGATGCGGGATTGGGCGAGAAGGCCGCGGCCGAGTGGAAGGAAGTCACTCGTCTTGACCCTCGGAACGTCGAGGCATGGGCGTTTCTAGCCGCGATATATGAGCGGCAGGAAAAAGATGATCTTCATATCGACGCACTTCGAAAATGGATCGCCGGAGTCGCCCCGATCGATACCCAGTTCTATCGGTTCGTGATGGGCTCGTCGGAGAACCTGTCGCCCGAAAACGCTTCAATGAAGCTCGGGGCGGCACTTTTAGAAGCCGGCAAGACAAAGGAGGCTATCGACGTTTTGAGCACTATCGTCGCGGATGACCCGAGCAACGTTGCGGCGATCGAACTTCTCCGAAGTGCGGTCGAGGCAAACGAAGCGGGAACTGCAACCGCGGCGATCGAGGCGCTTCAGCAAGCGGTTTACGCCAACGGTGACAATCTATCCTTGCTCAACCTGCTGGCCCGCGTCTATGCAAGGGCAGGCCGTGTCCAGGACGCCATAAGGCTGTATGAAAGCGCGATCAGCAGGATCGGGTCATCCGACCCGGTCGCCGTGGCGGAGTTCCAGACCGCTTTAGGCGACCTGTACGCCGATAACGATGAATATGAGAAGGCGGCCGCGGCGTATGAACGCGCTCTTTCGATCCGCGGGTTCGGTGCGAACTCGAAATTGCAGGATGAAGAGCGAGTGTTTGCCATGCAGCTTTTTGAGAAGCTGATAAACGTACACAAACGCCAGAACAGTACAAAGGATGTCATCGCGGTCATCGAACGTGCTCGCAAGCTCCTTGGTGAAGAGGACCTTTTTGCGGACCGCCTGCTTATCAGTTATTACCGCGAGGAAGGGCGGCGAAAGGAAGCACTGGATGCGGTCCGAAGCGTTCGCGTCCGTTATCCCGAGGATCAGGGATTTCTTCGGCTTGAAGCTACCTTGCTCACTGAGCTGGGACGCGTCGACGAAGCGGTTGCCGTTTTTCGGAAAGGCAGCGAGCCTAAGACCGGCTCGGACGGGGCGCCGATCGCGACGGACGAGTTCTCGAACCATCTCTTTATATCGAGCCTCTACACACAGGCAAACCGCGGCAAGGAGGCAGCGGATGCCGCGAATAGTGCGTATGCGGTCGCTCGCGGAAACGAGCGAAAACAGATAGCGAAACTTACGCTGGCAACCGCGTTGAACCAGTCCGGGGACAAGGCCGGCGCGGAAGCAACGTTGCGCGAGATACTAAAGCAGTCGCCTGATAACCCGATCGCTCTCAACAACCTTGGCTACTTCCTTGTCGAGCGTGGTGAAATGCTCGAGCAGGCAAAGGATATGATTGAGAAGGCGGTAAACATTGACCCCACAAACCCGTCGTATCTAGACAGCCTGGGCTGGGCGTATTTCAAGCTCGGAAACTACACAGAGGCAGAGCGACACCTGTCGCAGGCGGCGAGGTATAATTCCGGTTCGGCGACCATTCAGGAACATCTGGGTGACGTCTACGAGAAACTCGGAAAGAGGGAACAGGCTAAAACCGCTTGGCAGCGGGCACTGAAGGTTACGACCGATCCCGAGGACATCAAGCGACTCAAGGCAAAATTAAAGTGATTGCCGAAATAAAGATAAAAAAAGAACAGGGCGTTGACCCTGTTCTTTTTTGCTTACATTTCAGGTGACGGTGATGGCGACGGGCTCGGTTCGTTACGCCGCTTTAGTTGCGGCGGTCCGTCCGAAGAACTTGAACTGGAACCGTCGGCGTCCGGCGTCGTGCCGTCGGGTTCCGGCTGACGGCGTTTGAGCGTCGGGCGTCCGGATCCGTCTTCATCAAGGTCACCGCCGATAACTCCGGCCTTTGCGTTCGTCAGCTTCATGAGATGCGACTTCACACGCTGAAACTCCGAGGTGCTGATGATGTACTCCTGTTTCTCGGGGAAACGGGCGACGAGAGCGATACTGGCATCGCGCCGATCGAGTGACTGCGGATGCGTGGAGAAGATCTTTGCGAGCGTCCCCGGTTTCTTCTTGTTCTTGGCATTCAGCTTCTCGAACATCGTCGCCATGCCGGTGGGATCATACCCCGAGGCATAAAGATACTGAACACCGAGCATGTCCGCTTCCATTTCGGCGCTGCGGCTGAACTTGAGGAAACTCAGTAGCTGGCCAAAGCCGCCTGCGTTTTGCGCTACCGTGCTCGCGATACCGCCGCCGAAGATGATCGTTGCGAGCAGGCCATAATTGATCGCCTGAAGTTTACCCTGGTTTTCCATTGCATGGCGTGCCGCAACGTGGGCGATCTCGTGGGCCATTACGCCGGCCAACTCCGATTCGTTGTCGGCCGCGAGTATCAAGCCGCGATTGACGAAAAAGAAACCGCCCGGCAAAGCAAAAGCATTGACCTCATCGCTGTCGATAACCTTGATGGTAAAAGGAATTTTGGCGTCCGAATGAAGGACGATGTTCTGTCCGACACGGTTAACGTATTCCGTGACGATCGGGTCTTCGACCAGTTTTGCGGACTGCTCGACCTCGAGCGCTAACTGCCGGCCGAGAGCGATCTCTTTCTCTTGCGAGCCGCCAAGCCAACCGAAGAGCTTATCTGTACCGCTGTTTATTTTGCGTTTCCCTATCTGTCCCGGGTCTTCCTTTGTGGAAAGCGCCTTTTGGCCACTATTAGTGGCCTGCGCGATCTCGTTCTTTGTTTCCTTTTTCTTCTTGCTTTCCTTCTTCGGATTTTCAGTTTGTGCGAAGGTCGCAGCCGGCAGAAAACCCAGTGAAGTGACGAGTAGCGACGCCGATAATGCGGATGCGCCGATCCTCCGAATTAGACCAACATGCATAAACAGCCTCCGAAAAACTTTCCCCTGGTTATTGTGAAATACTTTCGTAAGTGAAATCAATGCCCGTTTGATGCGCATAGCAAGAAAATAGTTGCGAATTCCCCTGTCTTTTGCCGGTCGGTACGAAAAAAAATAAACCCTCTTCCCCGAAGCGTTAAAACTTGTTATTATACTCATGGACGGTAGTGCATCGCCGTTCTCTTTATTCGCCCATTCCGTCCAGCCGGACGCACTTCCAAACCGTTCCGTACCGTCCCGCACGATCAACTAATTTTCGCGAAATGAAACGCTTTGATGAAAAGGTAAAGGACATCGTTGAGGTTCGTCCGTTTGCCGGGATGATCGATTTCACGTCGAGTCCCGAAGCGACGATGGCCGGCTATTATTTCACAGACGGCACTTCCGCATTGATGGCGAAGTGGCTCGACCATGCGGCGCGCATCTCGGAGCAGAGCGGGGCCGCTCTCGCGCTCGCCGGTTATCGGGGAGTCGGCAAAAGCCATTTTCTTGCGGTTTTCGGTGCAATACTGGCTAAGCCGGAATTGAGATCAAAGATCACGGATTCGCACGTCAGTGCGGGGATGCAGACGCTTATGCGTCGGCGTTATCCGGTCATACAGGTTCGCAGAGGCTCAAAGCCCACACTGTTTGAGGAATTTTACGACGCTCTGGCCGCGGAGTTCGGTTCGGATGCTTTTACCATTGGAGATTCGGCAATTCCACTACTTGAAGCGGCTGCCGGCCGGACGGGCGGACTGCCGCTTGTCGTGGTCGTGGATACAGCGTCTGATCGGGGCGTACGTGTCTCGCGAGACGATGGTGCATTGCTCAGTGAGCTGGCACGCCGAGGAAAGGAGCTGAATGTTCTTTTCTGCATCGCTCTCGATGACGACATCGAGGGAGCGGACGGCTCCAACGCTGCGATATCGGCTACGTTCGGGATCGACTTTCTCGATCAGGAACATTTGTATAAGGTCGTTAACCAGCACGTATTTCCTAAGGCTCACAATACGGAACCAGTTCTGGGTGAGCTTTATGAATTCTTTAGGGCGGTCGTGCCGAAGTTCCGCTGGAGCCAGCAGCGATTCGCCTCGCTCTATCCATTGCATCCGGGCATTCTAGAGGTCGCGCCTTACGTTCGGCTTTTCGTTCATGATTTCGCGCTACTCGGATTTGCGGCCGATGCGGGTGAACGAATACTCGGCCGGCCCGCAAATTCGCTGATCGCGTTTGACGAAGTTTTTGACAAGGCCGAGCCCAGTCTACGCAAGATCGAGGATCTGCAGGGGGCATTTGCGGCCTACGACAAACTGAATACGGATGTCGTCAGTAAGGTCCCTGTAATGCAGCGGCTGCAGGCGAAATTGATCCTCAAGGCGATGTTGCTGCTGTCTCTTGACGGCCGTGGTGCGACCGCCGAAGACATCTGCGCGTCGATGTTGATCTACGACGAGACGGACCCGGGAAAGGTTGTCGAAAGCGTTAAGGGGATAATTGAGAATTTCTCGAAAGCCTTGCCTGACGATATCGCCGTGCGGCAATATGGCGGCGGCGACCCGCATTTTGCGTTTTTTGTAAGCAGCAAGGACGACCTGAATGCCGCACTTCAGGATGGTATCGCCGCCCTTCCGCCGCAGACATTGCAGGCGGCGATCCGGCGGCTGATGCAGGACCGTTTCACGGACTTTGCGCTCACTTCACCGACGGCCGAGAATGTCGCACCTCATATGGATTGCACGACGGTATGGCGGGGAAGTCAGCGCCGTGGCCGTCTTATTTGGCAAGCCGGAGCAGCGACCCATCCCGACAGCACCTCTTCAGATCTTTATGATTGGGAAGTGATAATTCGCTTCGGGAATTCCTCGGGAAGTGAAAACGCGGGTCCCGACACTGTGGTTTGGCGTCCCGACCCGATCAAGCCCGACGAGGCCGAGACCGTTCTCCGTTATCATTTGCTTCAGAACGACGCGTCATTCGCCGAGCGTTTTGGCGAGCACGTTCGGCCGGCCTTGCACGCTCATCGTGTTGCGGCCGAGAAGATTGTTGAGCGGATCATGCTCGACGCGGGAAATCTGGTAATAGACGGCTTCGATTTCAATTTTAACGACGACGCAAGATCGACGAGGACGATAGCGGGCCTTTTCTCGACAATGCTCGACCCTCTCTTTGAGACTCGCTTTCCGAATCATCCGTTATTTTCACAACGGCTCGGAATGTCCGAGGTCTCCCGCCTTGTCTCGGACCTCTATGTCGGTTCCCGTCGAACCGATACTGAGGTCCAGCAGTTGGCCGAAACCTTTGCCGAGCCTCTCGGCCTGGTTCGACACGACGGACAGAACTATGTTCCGGAAAATCTCGACTCCCTCGCGTCGCGCCCGTATATAGCCGACGTCCTGAAAGTGATCGATGGTTCAAAGGAGATCGTCCCGCTTCAGGAACTGTACGTCCTGCTGAAGAAGGCTCCGCACGGTTTCGTCCGCGAGACGCAGCATCTGCTGCTCGCGGCATTGGTCGCCGAACGAAAAATAGAATTTGTCACCTCCCGAGGCGACCGTATCAATCACCGGTCGTTGGACCTTCGGATCATCTGGGACGATATCGTCGGTGTCGCAAAGACGTCCGACCACATCGCAACGTCGAAGCAGTTAACGAAATGGGCGGGAATATTAACCGGCGACGAAAGTTATAAGTCGGTTGATGACGCCGCAGAACGGGACAGGCTGCTTACTGCATTTCGCTCATGGCTTGCCGAATGGGACGCGTCGAACGTCCTCGGGCGATTCGAGAAAACGACTCCGGCATGGCTGAACACACACGAATGGGGTCATGCGGCTCGGGTTAGAAATACACTTGGGGCAGTCGCCGATGAACTTCGCAATATTGTCAAAGGCACGACGAAGCTAGCAGAAGGCCTTTCGAGGATCGCGGCTACGTTTGACGATTCCGACGCGGAATTGAAGAGGAGCATCGAAGCCATGCGGCTTCTCGCGTCATATCTCGATGCCCTCGAAGTGCGTGAAAAAGTGCTCGACTACCTTACGGCGGCAGAGCTCACAAATATTGAGGCCGTTGAAAATCTGCGTGAAACGCTGATTATCGCGGTGGAGCACGCGGTTTCCGAACCTGGAGAGGCCCATAACCGCGAAGTCGGTTATTTGTGGGAACGATTTCAGCGGGAGTATGCAGAGGCCTATGCTTCGAGGCACGATGAGATAATGCGCTCGCACGACCTGCAGGAGAAATATAACGATATTCGCAGGTCAGATATATGGCTGGAGTACACCGAGTTATCCAAGCTGCCGCTTTTCCAGGGCGATATTCAGCGGGTAGTCGCAGATCTTTGTGTTCAATTGGACCAGCTCGACTGCCGATTTGACCTGCGAAGAGCATTGGCACATAGCGCATCCTGTATCTGTAGTTTCCGGATCGACGAATCCGCGAAATGGCGGGACCTTCCGTCCGAGCTTTGGGGCTCCGTCACGAGGGCACTGGACGCCTATAGGTCTGTATTGCTGAAGCGTAGTGAGCACGTTGTACCGGTATTGCAGGCGTTTTCTGCGACGAGTAAAAGTCAGGAACACGCTGCGTCTGCCGGGCGGATAGCTAAGCTGCTCGCAGACGGAAAGGCGTTGCCGAGACTTACCGGTTCAGAGATACAAGCGCTGCAGATCGTCCTAGCACTGGACTTCGACGGCGGCAGGCTCTATTCTGCGATCGCCGGTCGCGATATCGAGCCGACTTATACCGAGGGCGTTATTCTCGATCACGACGCAACCGAGGTGGTCGTGGAAGATGCTGTAGTCGTCGAGATCTAAGAAGTTCATTTCAAATTCGCTGCGCGTGGTTGTATCTTAAGGGGATGCAGCGCATTAGTATTATCGGCTTAGGTCGGATGGGCGGGGCACTTGCCATCGCCCTTTCGCGCGCCGGTTTCCGAATCGCGGATATCACTATACGGGGTGGTGACGCTCCAGCCAACGTCATCGCTAATATCGAACCGCCGACCCGTTTGCTGCGGCCGGACGAAGCACCGTCGGGCGAAATAGTACTTATCACAACGGGCGACCCGGAGATCGCGGGCGCGTCGGAAGTTGTATCCCGGTCTCTTTCGGGATCGGAAACGGTACTGCACGCCAGTGGTTCACTCGATTCGTCCGTCCTAAAAGCGTGTGCCGACCTAGGGTGCGCGGTCGGTTCAATGCACCCGCTGGTTTCCATAAGCGACCCCGTCGCAGGGAGCACGTTATTTTCCGGCAGGTACTTTTGCCTAGAAGGCGACGAGATCGCTGTTGCCGCCGCCCGTTCTCTGGCCGAACAACTGGGCGGGAAGCCATTTTCCGTTAGTACCGAGTTCAAGCCGCTATACCACGCGGCCGCGGTCACGTCTGCCGGCCATGTTGTTGCATTGTTTGCCACTGCGATCGAGATGCTTTCAAAGTGCGGGCTTCGCGAGGTGCAAGCCCAAAAGATACTGTTTCCGCTGCTGGAAAGCACAGTTGCAAATCTCGCAGGTCAGCGGCCTGCGAATGCTTTAACGGGCAGCTTTGCGAGGGGCGACCTTGCGGCATTCGAAAGGCATCTCAAGTCATTCGAAGGGGTGCTCGATGTTGAAACGAAACGGATCTTTGTGGAACTCGGTGCAAAGTCGGTTGACCTGGCGGTCCGGGCCGGGGCCGAGCCGTCAATTATGGAGCCTTTGAGGGCAAGAATTGATATAGCGAAATCAGAATTTGAATGCTAACATTTTTGTATCGACACGAATGAAGGCAAAGAAATTCGAAAAAGAGAAAGAGATTTTCCTGGAGCACATTCAAAAGGCAGGGCTCCGAAGGACCGCGCAGCGTGACCTTATACTTGAGATCTTTTTGAAGACCGAGGATCACCTTACCAGCGAAGATCTTTATTGGCTTGTACAGAAAGAGGACCCGAGCGTCGGGCACACAACAGTTTACAGGACGCTTAAGCTTTTAACTGAAGCAGGTCTTGCACGAGAGGTGCGCTTCGGTGACAACAAAACCTACTACGAACACCACTACGACCATCAGCACCATGATCATCTGATCTGTACGCAGTGCGGCAAGGTGGTCGAGTTCTTTTCTGAGGAGATCGAGAACCTCCAGGACGAAATCGCGGAAAACTTTGGGTTCCGTTTATCGCATCACAGTCTTCGAATGTGGGGATTGTGTTCGGAGTGCCAGAGATTGCAGGCCGACCCAAATTTGGTACCTTCGGGCGCACAGCCGAAAGTACGAGTTAAGAGTGTTGTAGGTACCTGATCTAAATCACGTGAAAGAAGCAGAAGTAAAATTTGAGCGTGAACAACTCCACGGCCTTGTCGCCGTCGGGAGTTACCTCAGCGATGCCACGAAGCGGTTCGGAATTCGCCAGAGCGAACCTTGCTCTCCGGCATCGAACGAACATCATTGCGAAATCTCGGTAGTTTCGGGGGCGGATCATCTTTCCGCTATGACGGCCGCAGAGTCCGAGTATTTCGCGGGCACGCCCGACGCTGAGGCAAAGAGGCTGGCGTGCCAGACACGTATCGACAGTCCGGGGGAGATCGTGATCATGACAAATGAACAACCGAAAGCGGCCGAAACGGAATCCGCAAAGGCCGCCAGCAACGAAGAGGAATATATCAAAGCATTCGGCGAAATGCCGCTGGATAGAAAGATCGCGAGCCTTGTGAAGCTGGAGGCGATGGCTCTTGGTGACACGCTGGCATACATCGCGAATTCTCCATACACGATCGCGGAAAAAGCGATCGACATCCTTGCCGGGTTCGGGTTCAAGATGCACGAGTCCGAGAAGGCCGCTGCACGTCCCAAAGAGCATACCTCCGGAAAGGAACAGAATGGCAACGGCATCACCGAGGACGAAGTAGTTGAGGCCGAATCAAATTCAGAAAACCCGCAGGACGCAAGAGGCATTTAAAACGTAACAGTGAGCGACAACGCACTCGAGAAACGGGTCCCGACAGCGATCAAAGAGAAGGGCCAGTACTTTCTGGTACTCGGGGTTATTGCGTCGATGCTTGTCGTCGCTCAGATTCCAATCTTTGTCGTATTCTTCTTCGGAGTCTTCGGTTATCTGGTGCTGAAGATGCTCTCAACCTCGTCGAGAAGTGAAACGAGGGAGATCTTCGAATTCTATTTATCCGCTAACGAAATATTAAGAGACGACGACCGTCGCTGGTTTGGATTTGAGATCGCGGACACTATTAGCCGCGGCGAAGGGATCCTTCGCCGGATGAGCGCGGTGCCGCCGCTGGTCCAATTTACACTTGGAGCACTTTACAACAAAGCGGGTGATCATAAAGCCGCCGTGAAGTACCTCACAAACGCACTCGAGCGGGACTCGGGTGACGAAGGTGCGTTCGTTTACCCAACGCCGGAACTCAGGAACTACGTTAAGGTACTTCGGAAGATCGAACGTGAACCGGCGGATGCCCCGCTCACATCTGCAGCCGTTAGGTCACTTGAGCGGGCGCGAAAACTAAGAGGCAAGACTTTGCTGGAAGAAAGCCGGACGAAATTCGCGACCGCAATTCCCGCGCCTGCACAGGTTGGGATGACCGAGAGTGTCTCGGACAAAAGATTGCCGCTGCCGTCGGCGCCCGTTGCCGAAAAAGCAGGCTCCGCACCCGCGGGTCATGAGGAGGACGGTAAGCCCTACTTCGAGTCACTTTTGTCCGATGACGAGGATATTAAGAATGCGGTCAAGCGGGACGACGCGGACAAAAAGAACCGGTATTCTGACCGCAAGCCGATAACCGAGGTCTTGCACGACATCTACGATAAAAACGTCCAGTAGGCGTTTCGTCAATCAAGCCCGAAAAAGTTTTTGAGGGATTTGATAAGCCCTTTGTCCGGTTCGATCTTGATGTCCGTCATTGAGATCGCCGGATTGAGGAGCTCCCGACGCTGCTGAATGATCTCGCCGATTGCCTCGGTGAGTTCTGGATTTGCTTCGATAATGGGCTTTAGCGCCTTCTTTCTTATCTCCAGTACCTCGGTCTCCTCTTCCGCGATCACCGTCGCTGACCTGGGCTCGCCGGTCAGCAGACTCATTTCGCCGAAAAAATCATTCGTCTGCAGGTGATTTATGGTGCGCAGGCTTTCCTTGACAGGTATGCGGACGTTCACAGCACCCCGAACAATGATAAACATCGAATTGCCCTCGGCTCCGCGCCTGACGATCGTTTCACCGGGAGCGAATACTTTCGTCTTCGAGGCCTGGGCCAGTTTTTGGATCTCATCTTCCGATAGTGGCGAAAAGATCGGGACCCGCACTATTTGCTCGGAGGCCGAGCTGATGTACTCGTTCGTATCCGTCTCCTTTGGTGCGGGCTGCATGTACACCGTGCGTGTCGGATAGGCGAAATCGATTCCTTCACGTTTGAAGACATACCAAATACGTTGGCGGATCTGGGAGTCCGTTTCGTTGTAGCGGCTGTAGTCCTCGCACCAGTACTTGATCTCCCAATCGATCCCATCGGCACCAAGGTTTCTTATGCGAACGATCGGCCGGATCTTTTGTGAAACGTTATCGACTTGCCTCACTGCCTCGCGCACAAACTGAGCGGTCCTCGATGGCGAGTCCGTATAGACAGTGTTGAAAAAGACGATTCGTGCGTTTAGGTTATCGCGCGGTGCAACCTCGATGGTTTCTTTTCCGAGAACGGCGTTGCTAATTATGAGGAGCTTGTTCTGAAAGGTTCTGATTTTAACCCCTCGCCATGAGACGCTTTCTACGATACCGGTTCCGCGGTTGGAGATATTAACGACATCCCCGACCTGAAATGGTTGGTCAGCCTGCAATGCGATGCCAGCGAAAAGATTGCCAAGTGTGTCTTGTAGTGCAAGACCGACCACAATTCCAATGATGGTGGAGCCCGTGAATAATGCACCGAGATCGACGTTCGGATACTGCGATTGAAAAATTATGAAGAAGGCAACGATGTAGATGACTATCGAAAGAACGGTCTTAGTGAGTCCCGCTATCTCAGATTGGGCTGACCGGCGAAGCGCGGCTTTCAGAACCAGGAAGCCGAGGTAGCGAACGCAGGCTATGACGAGCATCATCCACAAAAACACCTTTATGACATGGATGAGGTTGACGGCGAGCTGAATTGCGGTAACCGTCATCATGTCGATCGGGGGCCCGTCACTGACGCGGGTGGCCGTGCCTTCGGGGTGACTGATGACGATATTGAAAGTTACGCGAAGGTATTCTTGAACTATGCCCTCGACAAACGGGAACACAAGCAGGATCAGGAGGATCGTGCCCGCGAATGCAAAAAAGAAGGCTGTCTTTCGCTTGAGTTCGGTCGACGCCATAGGTCAATGGACTTCAAAACATATCAGCAATCGATTTTCCAATCAATGATAGGGAAAGAACGGAAACGATCGCCGTAATTGAATATGCGACCGCGTTCATCAAACGCGTGTTAGCGTACTCGCCCATTATCTCGCGATTATTGGCGAGCTTTACTATCGACACAAGCAGCACCGGGAGCAGGATGCCGTTGATGCTTTGAGTCACGATCAGCAGTTTGATCTGCGGGATCCCGGGGATCATTGCCACAACGCAACCAAGAATGATGAGCCCGGTAAAGATGCCAAGAAAAATTGGAGCCTCGCGGAACGAGCGGGATAAGCCCTTTTCAAAACCGAGAGCTTCGCTCATCGAGTAAGCGGTTGCTAGCGGTAACACTCCCATTGCCAGCATTGCAGCACCAAAAAGTCCGACTGCAAATAAATATTTGGCGTATTCTCCGACGACTGGGACTAATGCGTCCGCGGCAGTTGCGGCCGAGTCGACTTCAAGAACGCCCTGTACGTGCAGTGTCGCACCGGTAGAAATAACGATGAATGCCGCGATCATGATCGCGAACGAGGTTCCGACGACAACGTCCGCCCTCGCGAGCGGCAGATCCTCCTCGTCCAGCCCTTTTTCAACGACCGAAGACTGGACGTAAACCTGCATGAATGGCGTGATCGTCGTGCCGATCAGTGCCATGACGGTAAATAAATAGGCAGTTTCGAACTGGAACGTCGGCGTTACGATTCCCTTGCCGACCTCGCTCCACTCGGGATCGGCTAGGAATGCAGAAAGCACGTAACAAAAGAACACGAGTGACATCGCCAGGAACACGCGCTCGACGCGCTTTTGGGTTCCTTTCACAACGAGCCACCAAACGAGCCCCGCAGTGATCGGAACTGCGATGTATCGGGAAATTCCTAAAAGCTCTGAAGCCTGGGCGATGCCGACGAATTCGGAAATAATGACGCCCGTATTGGCGATAAAAAGAGCTAACATAACGAGCGCCGTCCAACGGACACCGAACTGCTCGCGGATCAGGTCAGCGAGGCCCTGCCCGGTAACGACGCCCATTCGGACACACATTTCCTGTACGACGATTAGGCTAAGAGCCATCGGAATGAAGGCCCAGAGGAGAGAATAGCCGAAGCCGGCCCCGACGGAAGAATAGGTAGCAATGCCGCTGGCATCATTACCGGCATTTGCGGCGATCATACCAGGCCCGAGGACGGCGAGGTAAGCAACGAGGCGATAATCAGATAAGCCGCGGCGAACGCGAGACGGTAACCGTCCCACCTTTTGCACCACAGTTTTTGGTGAAAAGTGCGTTGCCATGAATTCTACTATCGCCTTCGATCATCGCTCTATCAGATCCCGGATACGGTGAAATCGACAGGTATCACCGGCCGAACAATGACTATATCCCTTTTATCCTGATAATTAAAGCAATCTGTCAAATTGGGTCCTGAATACTGCGGCTTTTGGCTCAAAATCACACTTTTGTTAAAGTTGCTATATGTTGAAGAGCTTAACTCGCCGTTTCATCGTATTCACCGCTCTCCTTTCGTTGTTCATGACGGCCCTGCCGCCGGTTGCGGATGCCGCAACGCGCGAACCGATCCGCGGAAAACACGCGATGGTCGCATCGCAGCATGAACTTGCTTCGCGGATCGGCGTCGATGTTCTTAAGAAAGGCGGCAATGCGGTGGATGCCGCGATCGCGGTCGGTATTGCACTTGCGGTGGTTTACCCAGAGGCGGGTAACATTGGCGGCGGCGGTTTCATGCTCATCCGAAACAAGAGCGGGGAAGTGTACGCGATCGACTATCGCGAAATGGCCCCGAAGGCCGCGCATCGGGATATTTTCATCGACAAGGATGGAAATGTGATTCGAGGTGAAGGCGGCTCGACAATAGGCTATCGTGCGTCGGGCGTTCCCGGAACCCTCGCCGGTTTTGAGCTTGCCCATAAGAAATACGGTTCAGGGAAGATCAAGTGGAGCGAACTCGTCGCCCCCGCACGTAAGCTTGCATCGGATGGGTACATCCTGAGCCACCGTCTCGCGTCACTCCTTTTCACTTATCGCGAGCACCTTGCTAGGTATCCGGACAGCAATCGAATTTTTCTTAACGGCGGTAAGTACTATCAGGAAGGAGATCGTTTTAAGCAGCCGGAACTGGCGGAAACACTTGAAAGGATCGAGAAGCACGGAGCACAGGAGTTTTACACTGGAAAAACGGCCCGCATGATCGCCGATGACATGAAAGCGAACGACGGGCTAATCACTTTAGAAGACC
>JAUCQE010000100.1 GCA_030372865.1 Pyrinomonadaceae bacterium | reverse complement strand
CACTCCGCCGAAAAAGTCCAACGTCGTAGATTTCGATTTTCAGAAGGAATTCAAGATATAGCAGCTATGGATATTATCGAGAAAAAGGGTGAGTTCTCATCGCGTTTTTCCCGCTGGAACGGCAGCGGAACGCTTGCCGGCTATCCTTTCGTCGAAAATGTGTACGCACCGTTCACGCCCGTTAAGCGTGCCCTGCCGATGCTCAACCTTGCGTTGATCACGTCGGCGGGTGCCTACATTGACGGCACCGAGGGTTTTGACCTTGCGGCAAAGGACGGCGACCTTGAGTTTCGCGAGTTCCCGATCGAGATCGAAGCCGCGGACCTGCGTTATGCCGCGAAGGGCTATGACGCAAAGGCCGTCACCGAAGACCGCAACGTGCAGATACCGATCGACCGCCTGCTCGAATACGAGGCGAATGCCGTCCTCGGCCGTCTCAAT
Source organism: Pyrinomonadaceae bacterium (assembly GCA_030372865.1). Classification (GTDB taxonomy): domain Bacteria; phylum Acidobacteriota; class Blastocatellia; order Pyrinomonadales; family Pyrinomonadaceae; genus OLB17. The sequence continues at coordinate 1,268 of JAUCQE010000100.1, read as the reverse complement.
GAAGTGTGGTGGAGCCTTTCCTGCTACATCCCGAATGCAGCGCGCGTCGCGGACGAAATGGCGCCGAAGATCGCCGAACGCCTGCACCGCTACAATGTTCAGGCCGCGCTTCTAATTCCGGCGACCCGTCTCTGCCATCAGACCATGGGCCTCATTGCCCGCGGCATCGAGAATAGCGGCATCCCGACAGTACTGATCTCCGTCGACCGCGCCGTAACGACGATGGTCCGCCCGCCGCGGACCGTTTACTATAGCGGTGAATTCGGCTCGGTCGCAGGACACCCCGGTTTCCCCGAATACCAGCGCCGCATCATGGACGAAACGCTCCGTCTAATGGAAACATTCGACCACCCGAGCGACCGCAAACTCGTCGTCGACCTCGAAACCATGGTCGAAGCCGCCCGCGGCGAACGTTAGTAAAATTACCGAGCATTAGAACGCGGATCGGGCGGATGATGCGGGTTATTCGGATCTGAAATATCAGTTCAGATCCGTCTTATCCGCTATATCCGCCCGATCCGCGTTCAAAAAGCCGTTAGTTACTCAGGCGCAGCCTAAGCACCGACCTGCCAGTCTTTCACCCAGTCCAGCGGATACACAAGCATCACGATATTCAGCAGCAGTCCGTCCCGTATCCAGAATAATAGGAATATTTCAACAGCCACAAAGAACGCGAGCGAACGCCACCAGCCGAATTTGACGGCTATCCAGAAACCGGCGGCACACGCAATGACATCGCCGACGGAGTTCGCTATCGAATCGCCGAAATAGTCCAGCGACGCCGTGTTCTCGCGGTACTTCTCGATCACGAAATTCGTGTTCTCAAGCACTTCCCAGCCTGCCTCGGCAACGATCGCGACAACGAACCGCCAGCCCATCGCAAGCCGCGCGAACAGAAGCCCCGTCAGCCAAAAGAAAAGGACGCCGTGAAGAACGTGCGTGAGTGAATAAGGGTCGAGAAAATGCTGCGAGGTATGGCTGCTGTTCCAGGCCTGGTTTACGTAGATCGCCGTATCGCCGAGCTTGCACCACCAGACGCGGCCGAACGCCCAAAGGACGGCGGCCATCAACACGGTCGAAGTCAAGCTAACGGCGATCGGAACTGTAAGATTTTCTGGAAAAGTACGCTCGGCCTCGGTCATCATCGGGAATGATAATGAATGCGAACGCGTATTTTTCCAAGACGGGATCACTCGGCAGTGCGGCTTATCGCAACGCCGCCGTTCAGCCGCTGGTTCATATTATGCGCGATCATCTTCGCCCGCAGC
>JAUCQE010000099.1 GCA_030372865.1 Pyrinomonadaceae bacterium | reverse complement strand
TTCGGAACTCGTCGGCAGCGTCAGATGTGTATAAGAGACAGGTATAGAACGGAGCCTCGCCGCAGACCTCGAGCTGCTTGTCCATGTTTTCCTTGATCAAATGCATCGGCACGTGTCCCGGCCCTTCGATCATCGTTTGGCAATCCATTTCCCAGGCGATCTTGGTCAGTTCGCCGAGCGTCTCGAGCTCAGCGAACTGCGCTTCGTCATTTGCGTCGGCGATCGAACCGGGCCTCAGGCCGTCGCCGAGAGAGAACGAAACGTCATAGGCCCGCATGATCTCGCAGATCTCGCGGAAGCGCGTATAAAGGAAACTTTCCTCGTGATGAGCAAGGCACCATTTCGCCATTATCGAACCGCCGCGGCTTACGATGCCGGTCGTGCGTTTCGCGGTCAGGGGGATATAAGGCAGTCTCACGCCCGCGTGGATCGTAAAATAATCCACGCCCTGCTCCGCTTGTTCGATCAGAGTGTCGCGGTAGATTTCCCACGTCAGTTCCTCTGCCTTGCCGCCTACTTTTTCAAGCGCCTGGTAGATGGGCACGGTCCCGATCGGCACGGGCGAGTTTCTGAGTATCCATTCCCTGGTCGCGTGGATGTTCTTTCCGGTCGAGAGGTCCATCACCGTGTCCGCACCCCAAAGCGTGGACCACCGCATCTTCTCGACCTCTTCTTCAATGGATGAAGCAACGGCCGAGTTGCCGATATTTGCGTTTATCTTTACCAGAAAATTGCGGCCGATGATCATCGGTTCGCTTTCAGGATGATTTATGTTCGCCGGGATGATCGCACGGCCGCGGGCGACCTCATCACGGACGAATTCGGGCGTTACATATTTCGGAATGGACGCTCCGAAAGACTCGCCCTTGTGCTGATGATAGATCGAGGAACGGTCGGCTTCGGCACCGTTCTGCATCGTCTCGAACGCGATCTGCCGGCCGAGGTTTTCGCGGATCGCGACGTACTCCATCTCCGGCGTGATGATGCCGCGGCGCGCGTAATGCATCTGCGTAACGGCATGGCCGGCTTTTGCGCGGAGCGGGGCACGTTTCAGCCCCCGAAACTCTTCGAGAGCTCCGGTGTCTTTTATTCGTGCAATGTCTTCCGCACCTTTTGTGAGATAGCCGTTGTCCTGCGGCTGTATTTCGCGACCCTCGTATTCCTCGACATCGCCGCGGGCAACGATCCATTCCCTTCGCAATGCGGGCAGCCCTTCGCGAACGTCGCATTTTGTTTCCGGGTCGGTCCAGACACCGCTCGTATCGTAAACACGGACCGGCGGGTTCTCGACCAGAGTTCCGTCGAGATCCTTAGAAGCGTTCAGCGCGATCTCGCGGAACGGGACACGCAGGTGATGCTTGTCCTGGTTCGCCGTGCTGCCGTTGGTCTCTACGTAGATCTTTCGCGAAGCAGGCAGTTTTACCTCATCGCTGGTGAGTTCATTAATGTCTTTCATCGTGTTTCTCCCTTCGTCGGTATTATCCGCATCAGGTTCCAGG
>JAUCQE010000098.1 GCA_030372865.1 Pyrinomonadaceae bacterium | reverse complement strand
ATCTGTTCGTGTTCGGTTGCGGGAGCAGCGGACGGCATAGCATGCAGTTTAACCCGAGACCGTTCCGATGGAAATAGAAATTTTCCCTCCCGCAATTCCGCCCGCGGGTAGAAAGCCCATCATCTTTCTATTGCAACAGTGTCCTATATATGATACAGTGAAGTCCGAACAGTCTGGGAAGTCTAGTCAGTCTGGGAGGCCTGGGGAACTTGGGGGCGTAGGCGTCCCCGCCTGCGTGAGCGAAGCGAAAACAGCCGCAGCCACCCCAGAGCCGCAACAGCAAGAAATTTCCCGCAAAGCCGCGAAGAAGAGAAATGAGAAATGAGAGATGAGAAATGAGAGATGAGAATTGAAAGATTGAGATCTGGAATTTGGGACCTGGAATTCGTTTTACCGTCTCACCCCCGTCGTCTCTTAAGCGTCTCAGGGGCGTCTCTTAAGCGTCTCACCCGGCATATTAAGCGTCTCAGGCCGTCTCAGGTACGATTTATGCCCGCTTTTATTGACCGTCTCTTAAGCGTCTCACCCTGTCTCAAATACACCCCTGCGCGCGCTGAGACGAGACGATTTTCAAGAGAGCGTGCCGAAGGAACATGTCGGAAACCCTCTTATCGGAGCCCCGCCCGGACGAAAAAAAAGGCGTGCGGCCTTGGCCACACGCCCCTTGGATTCGAGTTACCCGTGAAGGTTAGTTCGACGGTTTTTCGCCGCTCTGCCGCCTCTGCTGGCGAAGCTCGCGACGCTGTTCCATACGCTGCTGGCGTTCGGCCTTTCGTGCCTCGAGCTGCTGCTTCTGTTCCGGCGTCAGGATCGCCTCGATCTGGGCACGCATTGCCTGCATCTTTGCCATACGCTCATCGCGGAAGGCCTTCATCTGGGTCTTCTGTTCTTCGGTAAGCGTGCCTGCCTTGCGGGCTTCGCGGAATGCCTTCATTTGCTCCTGATGCTGTGCACGGAGCTCTTCGCTCGGCTTGTTTGCCTCACGAATGGCCTTGATCTGCTCTTTCTGGGCGTCGGTCAGCTCAATGCCGCGAAGGCCAAAGCCGCCGTGCATCCCGCGCTTTCCGCCGCGCATTCCCTTGCCGAGGCCATCGCCCTTGCCCCAGCGTTTTTCCATTTTCTTGCCGCCCTCGGGCTTCTGTTCGGTCGGCGTCTGGGCCGAACCCGCAACCGCGAAGACCGCGACTGCAGCACCCATTGCGAGTGAGGAGAACAATTTTGATTTGAATGACATCTTGATACCTCTTTATTTGGTTGAATATGGCTGTTTGCCGTCACATACTAAGACGTCCGTTCGGCTGAATAAGTCGAAAGTTCTTGTAAACCCAGTGTAAAGAAATGTAAAAGCAAACGGCCATGACACCGCCGGGCCGTTTCTGTCGAATTGAATAAAGCGTCCGCAAAAGGCTAAAATGCCTAATTCAAATAAGTGGTCGGAATATCGACAAACAATGCGATTTTTATCAGAGATCAATTCACCGGCAGACCTTCGGCAGCTTAAGGTCGAAGACCTTCAAGAGGTTGCCGACGAGGTACGACAGTTCATTATCGACACCTGCTCCCGCGTAGGCGGGCACACGGGTGCCTCGCTCGGAGCCGTCGAACTCGCCGTCGCCATGCACTACGTTTTCGATACGCCGAACGATCGGTTGGTGTGGGATGTCGGCCATCAGGCTTATGCCCATAAGATCCTAACCGGCCGACGCGACGAACTCCATACCATAAAACAGTACGGCGGATTATCGGGCTTTTTGAAGCGTGATGAGTCGGAGTACGACACATTCGGCGCAGGGCATGCCTCGACGTCGATCTCTGCGGCACTTGGTATGGCGGTCGCCCGCGACCACAAGAATGAGGATTTTCACGTCTGTGCTCTGATCGGTGATTCCAGCCTCGCCGGCGGAATGGCGATGGAGGCCATCAACCAGGCCGGGCACTTGAAAACCCGCATGATCGTTCTGCTGAACGATAACGAGATGTCGATCGCCCCGGCGGTCGGTGCTCTCAGCCGCTATCTGAACCGCATCAAGGAAGCACAGAGCTACCAGCACCTTAAAGAAGAGATCGGCGACGCTCTTGAGAGCGTTCCGGGTATCGGCGGCAAACTTCGTCAGGCCGCGAAAAGCGTCAAGGACGCGATCGCCGCCGCCGTACTTCCCGGTGCCCTGGTCAATGAGCTTGGCTTTAAATACATCGGCTATGTCGATGGCCACAACGTGCCCATGCTGGTGCGTGCGCTTGAGGAAGCAAAGAAGGTAGACGATGGCCCGGTCATCGTCCACGCCCTGACCACCAAGGGCAAGGGCTTCCCGAACCCGGAGAAGAATTACTACGCATACCACGCGACCGGACCGTTCGACCCAAAAACCGGCGTTGCGCGTAAATCCGGGGGTGCGTCCGCCCCGACCTATACAGAGGTCTTCGGCAATACGATGTGCGAGTTGATGGAGCGGGACGAGCGAATTGTCGCACTCACCGCAGCGATGCCGGACGGCACGGGTGTCGATAAAGTGCTTGAGGCATTCCCCGACCGTTCTTACGATGTCGGCATCGCCGAGCAGCACGCTATCACGTTCTGTGCCGGTATGGCATGCGAGGGTGTGAAACCCGTCGCGGCGATCTATTCGACCTTCCTCCAGCGTGGATTTGACCAGGTCATCCATGACGTTTGTCTGCAAGACCTCGACGTTACGCTCGCGATGGACCGTGCCGGCATCGTCGGTGCAGACGGCCCGACGCACCACGGCCTGCTCGATATCGCATATCTTCGCAGCTATCCGAACATCGTTCTGATGGCACCGAAAGACGAGGCCGAGATGCGGGCCATGATGCTCACGGCAATCGAACATCCCGGCCCTGCCGCGATCCGTTACCCTCGCGGGAACGGCTACGGTGTTGATATTTCCGGCGAACCGAAGCAGATCGAGATCGGCAAGGGCGAGATTCTGAGAGAGGGTGAGGATATCGCGATCATTGCCTACGGCTCGATGGTCAACCCGTCCGTGAACGCCGCCGAGAGCCTTTCAAAAGAGGGCATCGAGGCAACCGTTGTGAATGCACGGTTCGTCAAACCGCTCGATGAGAAGCTGATCATGGAGATCGCGGCTTCTCATCGCCTTATCGTGACGGTCGAGGAAGCCTACCTTGCCGGCGGATTTGGTTCCGCGGTAATGGAGCTTCTGGAAATGAACGGAGTTCAGGACAAGGTCAAAGTCATCCGTATGGGCGTTCCCGACCGGATCGTGACCCACGGAGACGCGAAGTTGCTGTTGGCGAAGTACGGTCTCGACGCGGACGGCATCTTCCAGAAAGTAAAGGAAACAGCAGCCACTCTCGGAGCACGCCCTGCGGGCCGAAAGCCGCTTCGGGCCGTGAAATAAAGGTTTTACAGTCTTCAAAATGAGCAAGCAACAGAAAAAGAGCAGCGGATTTCCTCTCGCGATAATCGCGCTGGTTTTCATCGTCGTGGTCATCGGCGGGATTTGGTTCTACAGCACATCGAAACGCGGGACGTCAACGACCTCGAACACGACCGGCACTAATTCGTCGACTCTGGGAAGATCGTCGATAGTGCCTTCTAACGCCCCGTCAGGTGCCCCGCTCGGCGTTAACGTAATGGGCAATCCATCTGCGGCGGTAACGGTCGAGGAGTTTGCCGACTACCAATGCGGCGGCTGTGCAGGCGTTCACCCCGTGATGAAAGAACTGCAGTCCGCCTACGCCGGTAATAAGAACTTCCGCTTTATCTACCGTCACCTGCCTCTCGCGATCCCGGCCCATGACAAGTCGTTCGACGCATCCGTAGCCACCGAAGCAGCGGGAATGCAGGGTAAGTTCTGGCAGATGCAGGATCTTTTGTTCCGCAACCAGCAGGCTTGGACGAGCGCTCCCAATTACCGTGAGCTCTGGGAAGGTTATGCAACCTCGATCGGGCTCGATGTTGAGAAATGGAAGTCGGATATGGCCGGGATGGCCACCCGTGGCCGAGTCGAAGCCGACATGAACCGCGCAAGGGCGCTGAACATCACTTCGACCCCGACGTTGCTGGTCAACGGTAAACCGATCCCCATGCCTGAAATGACGATCGCTTCGCTGCGTCGTATCATCGACGCAGAGATACAGCAGGCGACTGCGGCCCAGAGCAATTCCGCCGCACCTGCGTCTTCGGCTCCCGCCGCGAATGGAAACGCTGCAAATCGATAGGTTCGATGTCCGATATAGACAGTACCGCAGAGGCCGCGAATAACGGCATTCTGAAGCTTCCAATGGCAGCTTCACTCGTCGCGTTGGTCGGCGTGGCGGACTCTGTTTACCTCACGATCAAACATTTTACAGCCGAACCTGTACCGTGTAGTATTGTCGAGGGTTGCGAACAGGTTCTCACCAGTTCGTACGCTGAGATCGCAGGCGTGCCGATAGCAGCACTCGGAGCTGCTGCCTATTTTGCGGCCTTCTCGCTGGCGATACTTGCCACCTATGGCAATCGGCGGGCTTGGACGCTTTTTGGCATTCAGGCCGCGATAATGGCGGCTGTGAGTGCCTGGTTGATATATCTTCAGGCGGCTGTCATCGGGGCATTTTGTCAATTTTGCCTGATCTCCGCAGCCACTTCATTTACGCTGTTTTTGCTTTTCCTCGCGTCCAAGTTTTCTCGACGTTAGGGCAACCTGAAACCGGTTTCCGGATTTCGCCGAATTACTAGGTGAGCCCGATCGCGGGACACCAGAACTGTCGAGGAGGGATAGTTCGAAGGGGTCTAGGCCAAGGTAGTTGCAGTTCGCTAATACCCTATTAAAAGAGAGTGGCAGACGCTATTTTACATAAAATTGCTGAGGGAGATCAGAGTGCTGTTCAGGCTTGCCTGAAAACGTACGGCGGTCTGGTCTGGTCCTTGGCAAGAAGAATGTTGCGAAACTCGGATGACGCAGAAGATGCGGTTCAGGAGATCTTCGTTGACATCTGGAAGAATGCGGGTCGATTTGACCCGTCACAGTCTTCGGAGACAACGTTTATCGCCATGATCGCACGGAGAAGGCTTATCGATCGGATAAGGTTCACCCAGCGTCGGATCTCGGCCGATTCGTTGGACGATGTGCTCGTTGAGCCGTCCGACGGTTCGGAGAAGAATATGCAGACCGTCGTCGAAGCCCGCGAAGCTTTTAAAGCTTTGCAGGAACTCCGGCCGGAACAAAGGCAGGTTCTTCAACTCTCGATCATCCAAGGGCTTTCGCATCAGGAGATCGCGGACGTCACGGGTATGCCGCTTGGCACGGTAAAAACGCATGCTCGGCGCGGCTTGCTGCAGGCGAGGGAAATCTTGGGAATCGGAAAGAATTTATCACCGAAGGAGGCAACCATATGAAACAAAGTATGGAAGAATCAATTCTTGACCTCCTTTGCAAAGAAGCCGTATACGGCCTGACGGAGGAAGAGCAGCAAGAGCTGGCAAAGCTCGAGCAGAGCGCGAACAGCGGTATGGATTCGCAAGCATTTGAATATACGGCAGCTGCTCTAAGCGTGGCCGGTCTCGGCGAGATCGAGCCGATGCCCGAGCACCTCCATGCCAGGATATCTGCGGATCTGACCCGGCGGATGAGTGATACCCCCGTTCGATCGGAGGTTCCGCGTGTGGTTCAGGCTTCGGGAAGTCAAACTACCGACGAGGCTAGAGGTTCGATATGGAACTGGATGGGCTGGGCAGTTGCTGCCGCGGCATGCATCGCCCTCGCGTTCAATATCTTCAGCACTCGGGAGGCGCGTCAGATCAGCGGTGGGCCGACCCCGTCGCCGACAGTAGAAAAGAAGCCGTCCATCGCCGAACTTCGGGAGCAGCTTCTTGCATCAGGTGCGGACATCAGACGCGCAACTTGGGGCAAGGGCAACGTCGCGGGCATCGAAGAGATATCGGGCGACGTTGTCTGGAGCGATACGAAGCAGGAAGGTTACATGCGTTTCCGCGGTCTGCCGAAGAACGACCCGTCCAAGGAAACATACCAGCTTTGGATCTTTGAGGACGGAAAGCTCGAGCCTCACCCGAAAGATGGTGGTGTTTTCGATGTGACTGCTGACGGCGAGGTGATCGTCCCGATCGATGCGAAGCTTGCGGCGAAAGATCCGAAGGTCTTTGCGATCACCATCGAGAAACCGGGCGGCGTAGTTGTGTCGGGCCGTGAAAAGATCGCGGCATTGGCAAAGACTGAAACCGCTATCAGCTAACTCACGTAAATAACAGTAAACCAAATAATCCTCGCGGCAGCGTTCCGGAAACTACGCGGAACGCTTGTCGGGAGGTTTTTTGTCTCTACATCAAAAAAGTCCAAGGAGTATGAAATGCGTCTGAAGAAATTCATCGCCGCCTTTTTGTCCGTATTGATGCTTTTGACCTCGAGCACATTCGCGCAAAATGGCGAAAGGTTGCCCAAACTCAAGATCAAGGAATACCGGCTGAAAAATGGCCTCCGCGTAGTCCTTCACGAAGACAAGTCAACCCCTATCGTGGCCGTCAATCTGTGGTATCACGTAGGTTCCAAGAACGAGGTCGTCGGCCGGACCGGATTCGCACACCTGTTCGAACACATGATGTTCCAGGGCTCGAAGAACTATAACGACGATTACTTCAAACCGCTCCAGGAAGTTGGGGCTACCATAAACGGTTCCACAAACCCGGACCGGACCAATTACTTTCAAGTTCTGCCGTCGAACTTTCTGGAACTCGCGCTTTTTATGGAAGCGGACCGCATGGGCGGACTGCTGGAGGCAATGACCCAGGAGAAGCTGGACAATCAGCGGGACGTCGTTAAGAACGAGCGCCGGCAGCGGTACGACAATCAGCCTTACGGCACCGCCTTCGAAAAGATATTTGCGAATATCTATCCGAAAGATCACCCGTACAACTGGACTACGATCGGCTCACTCGAAGACCTTTCGGCCGCTTCGATGGAGGACGTAAAGGCATTTTTCCGGACGTATTACGTACCGAATAATGCGACTCTTGCGATTGCCGGTGATTTTAATGAGAAACAGGCCCGTGAATGGGTCGCGAAGTACTTTGGGCCAATTCCCGCCGGTGATCCGATCAAGCGACCGAATCCGGCCGCGCCAAAGATCAGCGGTGAAGTGCGAAAGTCGTTCGAAGATTCGGTCCAACTGCCGAGGCTCTACATGGTTTGGACCTCGTCAGCAGCAAACTCGGCTGACGAACCCGCCCTCGACATTCTTTCTTCGGTATTGTCGTCGGGCCGCGGTTCGCGTCTTCAGAGCAACTTGATCTTTGGAAAGCAGTTGGCGCAAGACGCTTCCGCTTTCAACTACGCGCTCGAGATCGCAGGTAAGTTCATAATCCAGTCAACAGCTCGCCCTGGTAAGACGTTGGCCGAGATCGAGACCGAGATCAACAACGAGATCAAGCGAATTCAAGACGCTCCGCCGACTGCGGAAGAGATGTCGCGGGCCCTCAACTCCATTGAGGCTCAGACGATTTTCGGGATCCAGAATGTGCTCGGCAAGGCGGATCAGCTCAACGGTTACGCGACCTACAGGAACAAGCCTGACAGCTTTCAGGAGGATCTCGACAGGTATCGCAAGGTAACCGCAGCCGATGTTCAGCGCGTTGCAAAACAGTATTTGAACGGCGATCGGTTTGTGATGGAGTTCGTTCCTCGTAAGGAACGTGTTGCTTCACAGCGTGATGGAAGAGTGAACCAACCTACATCGACTTCTGCGAAAAAGTCCGAAGATAAGAAGGACTATTCTGCGAATTTGCCAAAGGGCCAGCCGGACCCGAAGCTGACACTTCCGTCGATCCAGAAAGCGAAGCTTACGAACGGCCTAAATGTTTGGATGGTGCAGAGCAAAGAACTTCCGATCGTTTCGATGAACATGGTGATCAACGCCGGCGGTGCCGCGGACCCGGCCGATCGCAGCGGACTTGCATACCTTACGGCCGCACTTCTCGACGACGGTACGAAAACCCGCTCCGCAGTCGATATTGCCAACCAATTGCAGTCGATCGGGGCAAATCTTGGAACCGGTTCCAGTTGGGATTCGGCCAGCGCCACAATGCAGACGCTGACAAAGAACCTGGACAAGGCGCTCGAGATCTACTCAGATGTGCTTGTCAACGCGACCTATCCCGCCGAGGAAGTTGAAAACCGCCGCCGCCGCGATCTCGTTGGCTTCGTTCAGCGGAAAGACAACCCGAACGCGATCGCGAACATTGCTTATAGCAGATTGCTTTACGGCGATCACCCGTACGCACGCTCGCTCCAAGGCGACGAGAAGTCGATCAAGGCAGTAACACGAGCTGAGATAGAGGACTTCTATGCGAAGTACTATCGTCCGAATAACTCTACGCTCGTGGTTGTTGGAGACTTCGAACCGAAAACTCTGACACAGAAACTCGAAGCAGCCTTTAAAGATTGGAAGCCGGCTGACGCACCGGTAGTTTCGCTACCAGCTCCGAAGCAGTTCGAACGGCCGGGTATCTATTTGATCGACAAGCCCGGTGCAGCCCAATCGGTCGTATCGATCGGGCAGATTGGTGTCGCCCGCGATAACCCGGATTATTTCCCGCTGCTGGTGATGAACTCCATTCTAGGGGGCCAGTTCTCCGCACGTGTGAACATGAACTTGCGCGAAGAGAAGGGATACACATATGGCGCGAGAACGAGCTGGGGCTTCCGTAAAGGTGCCGGGCCCTTTGAAGCATCAGCAGATGTTCAGACTGCTGTGACAAAGGAGTCGGTGATGGAATTCATGAAGGAACTCAACGGTATTCGAGGTGCGATCCCCGTCACGCAGCAGGAGCTTGATTACAACAAGCAGAGCCTGATCAGGCGGTATCCTGCCGGGTTCGAGACAAACGGACAGATCGCCGGCCAACTCGCGAACCTAATTACCTACGGATTGCCCGATTCGTATTTCAACGAGTACATCGGCAAGATCCAGTCTGTGACGCTCGCTGATGTTAACCGGGTCGCGAACAAGTACCTGCAGCCCGACAACATGGCGATTCTCATCGTCGGCGACAAGAGCGTGATCGAGCCCAAGCTCAAAGAGATCGAAGGCTGGGGCAACAAGATCAGCTATCTTGATCCCGAAGGTAATACGCTAAAGTAAAATTGAGACCAAATAGAAAAGGGACGCCTGACGGCGTCCCTTTTCTATTTTCTGATTAGAACGACAGGGCTCTGTTCAGCATCGAGCATCTTTGAAAAGAACTCTCTTACCGTATGATACTTCTCCGGTGAAATTACGGTTCGGTTAAACTTGACAGAACGCTTGAAGACCAGCGTATCGCCGACATGCTCATACGATGTTGAATACTTCCCGAATGGCGTATCAAGATTCACAGAATTCGGAACTTCGTCAACGGCGAACCCCTCAGGTAAGTTGAAAATGATCGTCTCGCGCAATAGCGAGGAGTCAAGCTCGACCGGGTTGACGCGCTTTTGCTCGGTCAACGCAACTGAGTTCCTGCGGCCGACAATTACCGGTTTGAAGACGAGGAGTCGGTTCTGCATCAATTGGCCGTAGCGAGAAGCCGAGAACTTAACCTCGAGATCGAATGCCGCCTCCGATTCACGATCCTTGTAGGACATGTTGTCGAGTTGGGCTCCCGTTGCCCCACGTGTCAGCCATCCCTCGATCGCCTTGCGGTAATCTTCGGAGGACATTCCACGGTGCTCGCTGCGGAACGATGTTGAGAGCTGGCCTTTTGCTGTCTCGCTGATTTTTCCGCTGATCTCGCCCACGGGCGAGATCGTAACATCGATCTTACGTTCGAGCACATCGAAATCGGTCGGTGTTACGGGCATTTTAGCGAGGCCTCCGTTTTCGCCCGCGATTATCAGAGCATTGCTGCCCTGCAAGTAGTCGGGCAGATCGCCGACGGGAGTATACGGATCCGTAGCATCGAAAATCAGTAGCCGCCCCAGTTTTGGGTGCTCCATAATTGTCGCGGCGTGCGTCTCGCTACTTACTTTTACCGCTATGATACAGTGATTGAATTGCTGCGGCGACGGCCATTCGCCGCGGACGTAGGAAGGATCGCCTGAGTAAATCGCAATCGGAAATGCGTCGATGTTGAGCGTCTTGAGCAAAGCACGCATCAGATTCGCCTTATCTTTGCAATCGCCATAACCCCGGCTTAGCACTACATTAGACGGTCGCGGCCTGTACCCATTTCCGTGCCCGACACCGATGTCGATCGAAATATACTGCAGGTTCTGAACAAAGTTGCCGATCGCTTGTATCTTCTCAAGTTCAGTTTTCGCATTAACGGTGAGGTCGCGAGCTCTAGTTTTAATGTTTTCGTCGATGACAACCTCTGGCTCGTAAAGAGCGGTGGCCCAACGCGAAACATCTAACCAGTCGGCGAATGCCCTATTCACTCCTTGATTCCCTGACTCCGGCGCGTAACTGATAGTGATCCGCGGTGCGAGATTTACGATGGAGGGGCTTAAAGGTTCAGGTGGTATCGGTTTTAAATCCCGGATCTCCCATGCCCAAGTCGTTCCGGTTACCTGCGGTACGATCTCGGGAGCATTAAACGTCAGGCTCGTTGCTTTCCATCCTTCTGGCAGTGTCAGCGAATATTTTGAGAGTAGTGTTGGAAGGCGATCTTGGAATAACCACGTGTCCTGGTAAAAAAGCGGCGAATCTTCTGAAACGACCGTGTAGCCAAAAACAGCACCTGAGTCAGCGTCATCGCGGGCGTCGATGATCTTGATGCGCCCCTCGTTATAAACGTCGTCAGGATCGGCGATCCTATCTACGACCGCACTTTTTCCATACTCTTTTACTGTTCCGTCTGACCTGATTAGCCAGGCGTTGATTTCCCGGACCTTACCCGAACTCACAAGGTAAAACGCCCGGGCGACTGCATAATCACGTCCCTCACGAGAAAGCAGCCGGACTGCAAAATTCTCAACTGAAACAAGTTTCCCATCGGCACCGTAGGTCACCTGTTGCTCGTCGTGCAGAACGACGGCCGGAACGTCTTTCTCGTATGACGGGACAGGTTTTGCGATCGCTTGTTTCAACCATTGCGGCGACTTGCCTTGTGCGTGGGTGGTCGAGAATGCCGCTGATACAATGGCAAAAACGAGAATCGAAACTATGGGAAATTTACTACGCATGTTCGAACTCCGAGTTGTGAATCCTTTTACAGTTTTGCCCGTATGGCCGCTTCGATAGTCATCGCGGAATGAAAGACTCACGGCAATCGTGGATTGCCGTGACATCATCTGATTCGATGAACGGTCAACCGAGCCTGCATCGGCAGATAGAACTACAATACTGCCGATCGCTCGATTGACGGGATGTAGATCATTGTTGCTTCAAGTTGATGATATGCGAATCGACCTTTTGGAATGCGTCGAAATAGCTCTTTATAACAGGATAGTTTGCGACCGAGAACAATGTCCGGCCTCCGCCGCCAAAATAGAAATCCCGGTTGTAAATAAGCTTGTGTGTGCCCGCATCGTAACCGATCTTTACTCCGAGGTTGGTAATTCTGGAAGAGTCGGAAACCGATGCGGGTGTTTCGGCAGCGTCAAGCACGAATCCCGCCGGCAACTCGATCTCGATGTCGTCCTTTTCTGACCATGGATACCGGAAAAACACGTCGTGTTTTCGCGAATCAGTCGCGAAAACAGGCGGAACGCCATTCTCGAACACTCCGGGCTGAAGGAATAAACGTTTGCCTGTCTTCTGCGCATAGTTGGGTATGCGGATCTTGTATATATAGGTAAACGGTGCCTCTGGGTCCGTGAAATTCTCGATCGATATCGAAGAGACCTCCGCCGTGCTCATTTGAGCTTTGATCATGTCTTTGAGATTTTCTTCTCGTTTATTCGGCGAAAGTTTGTAGTTGTCTTCTTTTTTCTCGATCGAGGCATGACCTGTATATTTGATCTTTACGGTGCCTTCGAGCGTACCGTCTTCGAGCAATTTAAATCGTCCAACCCGATCTTCACGAGAATTTTCGGGAGATGACGATGGCGTGGTTGTAGTAACAAAATCTTTATAACCCAAAAGCAGTACCGAAGTATCCTCTTCTTTCCACGAAAGCATTCCAAAAGGGACAAAAAGATCTCCGGGAGAATAGTACTTCCACGTACCATTGATCTTGACGCTGATCGCCGTGAAATGAATGAAGGATTCGTGAGCCTGCGATGGGTTAAAGAACTTCTCACTCCGGTCTCCGCCAAAAGCGAGACGAGCTTCGTAGCCCAAGGCGGTTGCTAGTGAGGCAAAAAGCTCATTGATGTCGGTGGCCGTACCGCGCAGATTCTTATATGTATCTGATGTCGATTTGTTTGGCTTTATATCTTCCTTTTGCTCATCAGTAAGGGCCGTGTCGTAGGTGATGTTTTTTACTTTGGTCTTGCAAAACTCGTAAAGCTTACGCATTTGCGCATCGGGATCTGTTTCACCTGAGACGATTTGAGCCGCTGCAGCCTTTAGATTCTTGTCCGGCTTTAATGTGTCCTTAATGTCCCAGTTACGAGCTATCCACCCGCCGATACGTGACCAGAAATCAGTTGATGTGCCCTTTTCGTCGCGAGAATAATATAGCAATAGCCATGAACGAACTTCGTCCTCAGGCGGCATGTAGGGTTCAGCTTTGATCGCCGGGACGTTCTCCATTGAAGCCCTGTAAAAACCATTCTTGTCCTTTTCGAACTTGTTCTCCATGTTAAAGGTCAAGTACTTGGTTGTCGCAAACGGCTTGAAGTAGTACGTGATGTTCTGGATGGGTACGTCGTGCTGGAAAACCATCCTCATGTCTTCGGCCGAACCGTACGTACGAACCTCAGAGAATCGGTATTCAAGTATTACTCCCGGTTCGATGTTGGGTACCGCGAACGATTTTGCCTTAACTTTGATCTTATCTGTTTTGGCGATTTCACGTTCGAATACATCGTTTTTCGCAAGATCGACAATAGTGCCGTCATTCTTGATAACGCGGGCGGCAATGTCTTTGATCCTGATGTAGCGCGTATATGGGATGTCGAGCTTGCTGTATTTTTCCCTTCCACGTTCCGTAAAGATCTTGACGCGAATGTAATGTTTCATGGTCAAGTTCTCTGTGCTGTCATCGACGCGTACATCCCAAAAAAGGACTTCAGCATCGGCTCCGGCTTCAACTCGTGGTTCCTTCTGTTGGAGTTCAGCCGGGGAGACCGGCCGCCAGTCTTTGTACTGGGCTTGGACCGCAGGAACGAAAAAGGCGCAGGCGAGCGCTAACGAAAACATGAAAGACAGTTTTCCGTGGGTGAAAGAGATCATTATTTCCTCTAAGTTGTTTTTTGGATCGGTGCGGGATTGCCACCTGGGCCGGGACCGGCCTTTGGCACTCCGTGGGCGAAGCGACGTTAGGGACGCTTCAGGATCAATTTGGCTAAGTCTACAGGAGTCTTTTATCTAAAAGCAATTAAAAAATCTCATTAAGTAAAAAGGCCGCAGGTATGGCATAATCGTACTTTTCGGAGACAACCTTTAAATATATTTGTTTGCAGGAGATACGGGATGGCTGTCGATTTCAGTAAAATTCAGGAATTATTGGGCGCGGAGGCCGAGAGTCTCCTTAACCACGAATCTAAGACTATATCGAAGAATGATTTGCATTTGCCGGGCGGGGATTTTGTCGATCGGGTAGTAGCAGCCTCAGATCGGAACCCGACCGTGCTTCGATCCATGCAGACATTGTTTGATAACGGAAGGCTCGCAGGAACCGGTTATCTGTCTATTCTTCCGGTCGACCAAGGGATCGAGCACTCAGCAGGTGCGAGTTTCGCCCCCAATCCGCAGTATTTTGACCCGGAGAACATCGTCAAATTAGCTGTCGAAGGCGGCTGTAACGCAGTCGCGTCAACATATGGCGTTCTTGGCTCCGTTGCTCGTAAGTACGCCCATAAGATACCGTTCATCGTTAAGATCAACCATAACGAACTGCTCACCTACCCGAACGCGTTCGACCAGGTGATGTTCGGGACGATCGAACAGGCACGGAACATGGGGGCCGTCGCTGTCGGGGCGACGATCTATTTTGGTTCCGACAATGCGACGCGGCAGATCACCGAAGTAGCCGAGGCCTTCGCGTACGCTCATGAACTTGGCATGGCGACCATCCTATGGTGTTATCTTCGCAATCCGAAATTCAAGACCTCCGAGGGTGATATGCACACGGCAGCCGATCTTACGGGCCAGGCGAATCACCTCGGCGTGACGATCCAGGCAGACATTATCAAACAGAAACTGCCGGAGCGGAACGGCGGATATAACGTACTTAATACTGAAAGCAGCTACGGCAAGACCAATCCGAAGATCTACACCGACCTTACAACCGATAATCCGATCGATCTTGTTCGTTATCAGGTCGCGAACTGCTACATGGGTCGCTCAGGGTTGATCAACTCCGGGGGAGAATCGAAGGGATCAGGCGATCTTGCGGACGCGGTGAGAACAGCGGTCATCAACAAGCGAGGCGGCGGAACGGGCCTGATCTCCGGCCGTAAGGCGTTCCAGCGTCCGATGGGTGAGGGCGTTGAACTTCTCAACGCGATCCAAGACGTATATTTAACTGAGGAAGTTACGATCGCTTAGTTTTACGTAAATGAAGGAGAGGCCAGGCAAAGTGTTTGCCCGGCCTCTCAATTTTGTTCGATCGCCTATTTCATTGAGTAGCTGTTTACAATCGTTTCGATCCAGGCTTCCGTTTTAATGAATCCTGAACCCCAAGTAGAGAACTTCTCGGGAAGCCCTGCTTTCTTGATCTCATCGAGCGTTTTGCCTGCTTTCAGGGCTGTCTCTTATACACATCTCCGAGCCCACGAGACAGCG
>JAUCQE010000097.1 GCA_030372865.1 Pyrinomonadaceae bacterium | reverse complement strand
GGTGAGGGCACGCGTTACCTTGTCCGTCCCAACTTTTACGCCTTTCAACTGGCGGCCGCGGGCACGCGGGTCGGTGCGGATGTCCTGGACGAAAGCCATGCCGTGGAGCGCCGTCTCAACTCCGTGAAGCACGTTGGGCTCGGCCTCGAGGCGTTCGAGAATGTAGCGGCGTTGGTCGGGATATTCGATGCGGGCACGGAAGCCGCCGTCGATGTAAAGGACGCCGTTGTCATCAAACGCACATCGGAAGCTGGCAGTGTGATCGGCAGACGTGCCGGTCGAGACCGCGAGGTCGTAGCCGCGGACCCACGTGAGGCCCGGCGGCGGTGCCGTGACAAAGCGTGAAAACCAATGGCGTTTGAACAACCCGCCCTCGGCAGGCGTCGGGCTCTGTTGGTAAAGTGCTGAAAACGCGTAGGTTCCGAGCTGCCGTCTCAACTTTTCAAGAGCCGCGACGTCGAAACGCTCGGGGCAGAGAGCCTCGCCGGGGAGGCGATCGTCAAAGGAGGGATGAAGGATGTGGGGTGAAGGATGAAGCGGAATTTCGGGTTCGGGGTTCCATGTTCTAGGTTCGGGGATATCGGCGTGTTCATCGCCGCTTTGCGTCTTTGCGTCTTTGCGGGAGATGTCTTCCTGTTGCGTCCCGATATCGCCCTTGCTTACGCGCGGGCTTTCGCATGGTTCTTCACTTTCTCCTTTCTCCTTTATCCTTTCTCCTTTCGACGGGGCACACTCCCTACCGGTCGTGTTTCTGCCTACCTCTTCGCTCGTCACTTGGCACTCGTCACTCGTCACTTCCTTTATCGCTTCGAGGCCGACGACTTCCCATTGTTCGCCGCCGGCGTCCATTTCGCGGAGGAGGCGGCCGGCGAGGTCGTCGTGGTGCCAGCGGGTCTGGATGAGGATGATGCCGCCGCCGGGTTCGAGGCGGGTGAGGACATCGTCGTTGTACCAATCCCACGTGCGGTCGCGGTAGGTCTTGCTTTCGGCCTGTGCGCGGTTTTTCACGGGGTCGTCGATGACGATGAAATTCGCCCCAAATCCCGTGACCGCGCCGCCGACCCCGACCGCCCGCAGGCCGCCGCCCGCATGCGTCTCCCACTCGCTGACGGTATTGATGCGCCGCGAATGCCGCGGCGAACAGCACGGGCAGGATGGATGGCGGAGGTTGGCGGTCGGCTGAGAACTGTTGGCAGTAGGCGGTTGGCAGGCGGCGGTGTGCGTGCCGCTCTGTGTGTCTTGAGTTGCGCGGCCGGAATTGCCCCGCTGGCAATTGCAGGTGCCGGCATCGGACGAGGTTCCTGACTCCTGACTTTCGCCTTGCTCCCTTAGCCTTTCTCCTTTCTCCGCCGCGTCGGCGAGGACATTGCGGATCTTGCGTGAGAAGCGGTCGGCGAGGCGTTGGCCGTAGCCGGCGACGATGACATTCGTCTCAGGTTCGCGCTTGATGCGCCAGGCGGTGTAGCGGACCGTGACGAGCTCGGACTTGCCGTGACGCGGCGGGATGAAGATCATCAGCCGGTTGATCTCGCCGCGGGTGAACCGCTCAAGCTGGCCGCAGATAATGCGGTGCTGTCGCCAGTTCCATTTCATGTTCGGCGAGACCTCGCGGAGCCACTGGGGAAAGGGCGGAAGATTTGGGCGAGGGTCGGCGGGCGGCTGTTGGCCGTTGGCCGTGGTGCGAGAGGTTCCAGGTTCCAGATTCCAGGTTTGGGAGGCTTCTTCCTTGTTCGTCCTGATACCGCCCTTGCTTACGCGCAGGCTTTCGCAGGGGCTCGGGCTTCCGCCTGATGCACTTTGCGTCTCGGCGTCTCTGCGGTTGATCTGGTTTCGCCAGTGGTAGCGGGCGATCCAGCCGAGTGAGGTGCCGCGGTTGTAGAGCGTGCGGCGATGGAATTCGTGGCCGCGGGCACGGAGTTCGCGCTCGATCCGTGAAATGTGGCGTCCGCCGTATTCGACGAAAAGTTTGAAGCAGGCTTGGTAGATCTCGGTGGTCGTGGGGTCTTGCATAGATATTTTCGCGCGGCCGGTTCGGGCGGCCTTGGGCGAATATATCGCTGCGCGGGGCGGTGAAGATATACCAAACGGCGCGATAAGCGCGATAAGCGCAAAAAGCGCGATAAGCGCGCAAAAAAAGACCCGTGCCGAGGCACAGGCCTTCTTTTATCTTTGTCCTATCCCTGTTCAGGTCAAGAGCATCGCGCCGACAAGACCTTCAAAGGCGTCCCCGATGACCGTAACTCCATAAGGCTACTTTCCGGGCCGGATTTCACACTCAGGCGGCACATGGGCCGGGAGCATACCTACAAACTCCCTTTTTTTACGTAACGCGTTATGTAGGGAAATAGTAACCCCAAATACACAAGATGTCAAGATTTTTTTTAGCACTATTTGACGCCGTCTGCCAGAGTTCGGGCGGCTACCCTTTGATGAGTGCTTTGAGCGCCATCTGGACCGTTTCGGATCGGCCCAGAGGCTCTAATAGAAAAATGAAAACATTCACGGCCAAGGCCAAGTACGTCGCCGGGTGCCGCAGCGTTTTGAATTTCCACGCTCCGAGCAAAAGCATGCCGATTATAGTAACGATCGACAGGTAGATCGGCATCATTATGTCGACGTTCGGCATTTTATCGGCCTGTAACGCGATGGCGACGAACTGAAATCCGCGGCCGATCGCGGGCATCATTATGATGAAGACGGTGGAGATCAGCCACCATGAATGGTTCTCGATCTCGTGGCGGTGAAGAATGCTCTTGATCACGGCGTAGCCGAATGCGGTCATCATTACGATCTCGACCGCAGCGACGCCGTAAAAGAACCATGGCTCGAACGGCCCGAACCTTGCCGGGTTTGCCATCGAAGCCTCAACCGCGGCCATGTCCCGGTGCATCATCCCGAGCGCCGTAAGGCAGACGCCGCCGGCAAGGAACATTCCGATGATGCCGACGGTGCGGTGGCGTTCGATCTGGCCGTGGGTGACGAAGTAGGGCTGCATGATCAGGAAGAGATACCAGATCGTGCCGGTCCAGTAATGGATATGCACCGCCCAGGCGTTCTCGGTAAAGTCGCCCCAGTAATCCACGAAAATGCCGAGCTGCATGATCACCATCGGGACGATCATCCATTTCCAAAGGTCTTTGTATTTGTTCATTCGTGGGCGCTCCAACTCACAGGAAAGTTGTCGGAGAGTATAGCAGAAATCGAATCGCTGGAAAGGAGAGTTTAGAGGTCGTGATCAGGGCACCCGGTAGGTTCGTTCGGAATAAGTGATAAGTGAGAAGTCAGAAGTCAGAAGTCAGAATGATGAATGAGGAATGAAGAAGGCAGGGTCCCGGATTCGGAGCCCTGCCTAATTCTTGCTTATCGCTTACTGTTTTCCCGCTCACTGCTCACCGCTTACCGCTCACTGCTTCTCGGCTTTGGCTTGGGCGATGCGTTTTTCCAGCAACTCCTTGCCGCGAGGGGCGATCTCGAGATAGCGGTCGAAGTCCTGTTGGGCTTCGCCGTCTTTGCCGAGCATCAGATACGCGATGCCGCGGTCGAGGTACGGGCCGGGATTCGGCGGGAATGCCGTGATCGCGCGGGTCAGATCGGCAATTCCGCCGTTCAGGTCGCCGTTCTTGATCTTTATCCTGCCGCGCACGTCGAGCCCGTAAAAATCGGTCGAATCGAGGGCGATACCTTTTCCAACCAGTTCCATTGCCCGCTGCAGATCCGATCGTTTAATAAGCAGGTCGGCAAGGGTAATATATGCGAGGGCGGTGTTTTTGGATTGTTCCATCCGTTCGGTCATAGCCCGCATCTGATCCGGCGAGGGCGGCCCGTCGGCCGCAGTTTGGGTCACCATAATGACCGTCTGCTGGCCACGTTTTAGGTCGGAGCCGCTTACCGCCGGAAGATCGACATTTGTCGTCACGGTCGCCTTGCCTTCGACCTGCTTCGGCGTTGAGGACGAGTTCTCGATACCGGAAATGAATTCCTCGAGGACCTTGACCGCAGCTTCGTCATCGCCTCGTTGGCGATAGGTTCCCGCAAGGCCGATGTAAGCGGCGGCGTAATTCGGACGCATCCCGACCGCATTCTGGTAATCCGAAATAGCACCGTCGAGATCACCTGTCGATGCCCGGGCGGAGCCTCGTTGTACGAAGATCCGTTCGTGCTTGATGCCATAGGTGATCGCCCTATCCAGATCCGCAAGCATCGCTTTCATGTCGCGGCGGGTGATCATCGTGAGCTCGGCCCGGCGTTCGTACAGGCTGCCGTCTTCTGGCTTGATCTCGATGGCGGAATTGAGGTCGGCAAAGGAGCCGGGGAAATCGCCGGTCATCCGCTTGATGTCGGCACGCAAAAGATAAGAAGCGAAGAGATTCTTTTCGTCGCGAATGTCTTTGTCGAGTATCGCGATCGCGTCGGCAAATCTGCCGTTCGTCATTGCCTCGACGGCCTTTTTATTAGCTGGAGCACTGCTTTGCGCGAAGATCGTCGAGCCGGCGATCAGCAACGCCGCACAAAATGGAAGGAGGTTCTTTTTCATAACGCTAAAGTTTATTAGGAGTAACGTGTTGAGTTAGAGAATTGTAATTCGGGATCGGTTGTATGGTCAAGAAAATAAGCGATAAGCGATAAGCAGTCGGACCGCTGGCCTTTGCGAGCCGCAGCGTCTTCCTCAGCGGCTCTCTGCGTTACAAACACCCGTGCCGCAAAGGAACGCAAAGAAGCAAAGAACCGCAAAGTAGGAAGTGAGCGGTGAGCAGTGAACAGTGAGCAGTGTGTTCGGAATAACTGCTAAGTGATAACTGATAAGTGATAACTGAGAAGTGAGAATGATGAATGAGGAATGAAGAAGGCAGGGTCCCGGATTCGGAGTCCTGCCTTCTTGCTTATCGCTTATTGCTTATTGCTTATTGCGGTCAGTTTACTGCTCACTGCTCACACGCTCGCTGCGATCGCGTTGTCGAATATTTCTAGGGCGACGTCGACGTTCTCTTTTGTGAGGATGAGCGGCGGTGACCAGCGGATGGTGCTGGTGCCGCAGCCGAGGATGATGAGGCCGCGGTTGAAGCATTCCATCTCGATGCGGTCGCGGAGTTCGGCGTCGGGCGTGCGGGATGCCTTGTCCGTGACGAACTCGACGCCGAGCATCATGCCCATGCCGCGGACGTCGCCGATGCATTCGTATTTTTCTTTCAGCTTTTCGAGCCCGGCCTTGAGATAGCCGCCGACCTCTGCGGAGTTATCGACGAGGCCGCCTTCGAGCAGTTCGATTGTCTTGAGTGCCGAGGCGATCGCGACCGGGTTGCCGCCGAA
>JAUCQE010000096.1 GCA_030372865.1 Pyrinomonadaceae bacterium | reverse complement strand
CAGATGTGTATAAGAGACAGGGCCACGCCTTTTAATTTAACTAGATGCGATCAATCTAGATACCTGCTCCGTGGCATTTCTTGAACTTCTTGCCCGAGCCGCAATAGCACGCGTCGTTCGGCTTCATCTTCGGCGTGTCGCGAACGAACGGTGTGTGACGTGCGGCCTCAGCTCCCGCAGCTTCGGCGGTCGCCATCGCTCCAGTAAACGCCATACCGGCAGCTTGCTTACGAGCACGCTGCTGGGCAAGACGTTCGAGCCGCTCACGTTCCTCCTGCTCGTCACGCGTGACGACCTCAAGGTGGAACAAGGCCTTGGCCGTGTTCGTGTCGATCCGGTCGAGCATCGCCTGGAACATGTCGAACGACTGCTTCTTATATTCCACAAGCGGGTCTTTCTGACCGTAGCCGACGAGTCCGATACCCTGCTTTACCTGGTCGATAGAGAGCAGGTGGTCCTTCCACTGCGAGTCGATGATGTTGAGCATGATGTAACGCTCATAAGCACGCAGCGATTCGGCACCGGCGAGGCGTTCCTTCTCCTCGTAGCTCGACATCGCCTTCTGCCAGATCTTCTCCTGAATGGTGTCAGGATCATCGACCTTGAAATCGGCCCCAGCGTCCGCCGCCGGATCGACCGCATAAATGCTCTCGATCTCAGCCGCGTAGGTGTCGACATCCCATTTATCGGCAGAGGTCGTAAGCGGCAGGAAGTGATCCGTCAGGTCGTGCAAGAGGTCGCGTGCGACGCCGTTATCGCCGAGCAGGTAATCGCGGTGCTCCGGTTCGAACATAAGCTGGCGGCGGAGCCCGTAGATGGTCTCACGCTGCTTGTTCATAACGTCGTCGTATTTGAGGACGTGTTTGCGGGTCTCGAAGTTGCGGGCTTCGACGGCTTTCTGGGCACGCTCGATCTGCTTCGAGACTGTCTTCGATTCGATCGCGACGCCCTTCTCCATCCCGAGCCATTCCATCATCGACCGAACCTTGTCGCCCGCGAAGATACGCATCAGGTCGTCCTCAAGCGAGAGCACGAACTGAGACGAGCCCGGGTCGCCCTGGCGGCCGGCACGTCCGCGAAGCTGGTTGTCGATGCGGCGTGATTCGTGGCGTTCGGTACCAAGTATATGAAGACCGCCGACCGCAACGACTTCCTTATGTTCTTCGGCAACTACAGCCTTCGCCTTGCGAAGCTCCTCTTCAAACTGTTCGGGCGTGGCCTCGTCGGGGTTTATCTCCTGCCGCTTCAGGAATTCGCGTGCAAGTTCCTCCGGGTTACCGCCGAGCAAAATGTCGGTACCGCGGCCGGCCATGTTCGTTGCGATCGTTACCGCGCCTTTGCGGCCCGCCTGTGCAACGATCTCAGCTTCGCGTTCGTGATATTTGGCGTTGAGGACGTTGTGTTTGATGCCGACCTTTTTGAGCTTTTCGGCGATCAACTCGGAGTTTTCGACCGAGACCGTACCGACGAGAACGGGGCGGCCCTGTTTGTTCAGTTCCTGGATCTCTTCGACGACCGCGTCCCATTTTTCCTCGAGCGTGCGGTAGATCTTGTCCGACATATCCTTACGGACCATCGAACGGTTCGTCGGGATCATCACGACGTCGATGTTGTACGTCGTGCCGAATTCTTCCGCTTCCGTCTCTGCCGTACCGGTCATACCGGACAGTTTTTCGTACATGCGGAAGTAGTTCTGCAGCGTGATGGTCGCGAGCGTCTGATTCTCTCGTTCGATCTTGACGCCTTCTTTAGCTTCGACCGCCTGGTGAAGACCGTCAGACCAGCGGCGGCCCTGCATAAGGCGGCCCGTAAAGTCGTCAACGATGATTACCTCATTCTCCTGAACGACGTAGTGGTGATCGCGCTTGTAGAGCGTGTGTGCCTTCAATGCCTGCTCAACGCAATGGAGCAGTTCCATGTTCGCAGGATCATAAAGGTTTGAAACGCCAAGCAATTTCTCCGCTTTTGAAACACCCTGCTCAGTTAACACGGCCGAATGGTTCTTCTCGTCGACCAGATAATCGCCGGTCGTGACCTTCGTTTCCTCGTCCTTATGGCCTTTCTCGAGCCGCGGAATAATATCGTTCGCGATGTAATATTTGTCAGTCGCGTCGTCGGTCGCACCCGAGATGATAAGCGGCGTACGGGCTTCGTCGATAAGGATCGAGTCGACTTCGTCGACGATGGCGAAGTAATGATCACGCTGGACGAGCGATTCGACGTCGAACTTCATGTTGTCACGAAGATAATCGAAACCGAACTCGTTGTTCGTACCGTAGGTGATGTCGCAGGCGTAGGCCTCCTTACGTGCGAAGTCATCCATGTCGTTCTGGATGCAGCCGACCTTGAGGCCAAGGAACTGGTGGATCTTGCCCATCCATTCGGCGTCGCGCGAGGCAAGGTAGTCGTTGACCGTTACAACGTGAACGCCGCGGCCGGTGAGAGCATTAAGATAAGAGGGAAGCGTCGCGACGAGCGTTTTACCTTCACCCGTTCGCATTTCCGCGATACGGCCCTGATGGAGTGCCACGCCGCCGATCATCTGAACGTCGAAATGGCGCATGCCCGTGACGCGACGTGATGCCTCGCGAACGGTGGCGAAAGCCTCGGGCAGTATCTGGTGAAGCACCTCCTGCTCGGCCTTCCGGCGCTCGTTTTTATCCTCGATACCTTCAATAGCACGAGCAACCTGTTCTTTGAACTTCGGGGTTTGGGCCTTTAGCTCATCGTCAGAAAGCCCCTCGATCTTCGATTCCCAATCATTGATCTGGGCAACGATCGGCTTTACCTGTTTAAGGAAGATGTCGCTCGACGAGCCGAAGATCTTCTTCACCAATTTATCTGCAAAACTGTTAACAGCCATTTTTATCCTCTAATGTTCAGAGACCGCGAGCGGCAAGTGCTAGAGCGTGAGGCCGCGAAATCGACCGCGCGCCGAACTCTGTACTCTGACCGATTGCATCCGCAATCGCAACTCTGAAACTATAATTACCTGTTGGAAATGGCGAGGGATGGAGTACTGGTACCGCCTTGCCCGCCGCTATTTTGAGTCAGCAAAACAGCGCTAGCACAGCGAAGCACGGGCGAGGTAATGGCTTGTAAAACTTGAGGAACGGCGAACGTCCGAAGGTTCGAATTCCGGGACGAGCGCGACCGGAGCGGCCGCAACTTTCGCTTCGTTGGGCAGGGTGTCCGCGAAATGAACGGGCGTGCCGACATTTTCCGCAGGCGTTGCCAGCACGCGGGAAAGATAGCTTTTTACGATGACCTCGATCCGGTCGAGGTCAATATTATCCGCGGCGGCTATTTCGCCGGCGTCCGGGTCCCGATCAAGGTCGTCGCGAACTTCAAACTCTTCGCTAAGCTCGAAGTTACGCGTGAGAGCAGCCTGCTGCGATATCACACCCGGCGTCGCACCGGCCATCAACAGGCCGATATACACGCCAAGCGTGGTCAGCAACAGTATCGGGTTTTGGCTCTTCTTTTGGCTCAAAGCTTATTTAGCAAGACTCTTGTCGTTCTGATTAAAGCCCGCATTACCGTTCGGCCTTTTGTTCTGCTCGGCGAGTTCGGCGAGCTTTCTCTGGATCATCGGATGGGCAACCGTCTTCGGCACGCTAAAGCTTATCACAACCTTTTTGCCCTGGACCTCGATCTTCGCATTCTTCAAAAGCTCAAGGTCGTCCTTATCATTCTGGTCGGCGTCAGGAGCCTGCTTTTTGCTGATCGTGTAGTCGAGCCCGAGCTGCATGATCGTTTTCACAGCCTGTGCCCGCGTATCGCTCTCCATCTCAGACTGAATCAGTGCAGAAAGATTCTCGGCGTCTTGCTTGAATAGAAGATCAAGGTCCTTACCGCTCAGTTGCTCTAGATACTTTAGGTAGCCGGCAGCATTGATCGCCGCGATCGATTCCTTCACCAGTTCAACCATTCTTTCGTCGGTACTCGACGCATTAATGAAGCGAAAGGTGTTTTGGTCGAGTTTGCCTTCTTTATCGAGCTTACCCCGGCCATTGACGACGAATTCGCTTTCAAGGTTTAGATTGTCGTCACGAAGTTCCAAAACGTAATTTCCGAGGTCGACCATTGGCCGCGTGTTTATCGCAACAGCAGCGACTGGCGAGGTCGGATCGGCTTTGGGAAGCTCCGAGTTGGTATTGCCGGCTGTCGTCGTATCGTCAGGCTTCGAATTCGAATTCGAGAGGGGGCCCTTCCTCCCTTTCCGTCCGCCGTTAGCTACAGTGGTCGGATTCTCATCGCCTTCGATCTTGAACGGCGAATCGGGGAGGTCACCGGCGACCGGATTCGGATTTGCCTTCGGCAGGATCGGTTTTGTGTTGAACATGTCCGAACCGGGAACGGTCGGGTTCGGCATCATTCCGGAGTTGAACCCCATCATCGGGTCATTGGCCGCTGCCTGCATCTGAGCGAACTGCTGCGGATTCGCGATCTGGAAATAGCCTTCAGGATATGAAAGCGGAGCCTCCATATTGCTGACGTCGATCATCGTGATCTCTGCATCACCAAGATCGATCTTTTCGTACTCTGCGTCGATATATTCACGGTCAGTTCCGAGCAGGACCGAACCGACATAGACCGTATCCAGCACCTGACAGACTCGGCCGACGAACGGGCTTTCGCAGCCCGGTCTTGTCAGAAGGTCGGCCTGTGCAAAGATTATCAGTCCAAGAAGATTAAAGATCGCCGAAGCCGCCAGGATCTTGTAGATCCGCGGACCTATTTCCCACGTCTTGATCTCGTAATGATAGAAAAGGTCGCCCGGTTCCGATGGCACCGGTTTCGCCGCTTCTTCATCCATTAATTGCTGCTCGAACATAATTCCCAAAGTAAGAAAACGTACAAATCAAGCCAAAACTGCCAGCCGTTACGTTTAGACGCAGCACACCGCTCTTTCGTTGCGGTGCAAATGGTGATTTTAACATTTCGCCAAGCCCTTTGAAAACAATAGACTTTGGCTTATCAAACATTTAAGATTCCCAATATGCCGCGACGCCGAAGCGACAGGAACAAGCCTCGTCGCCCCGAGAACAGGGGCCGACGCCGTAATAGTGAACGTCGGGATGAACGATTTCTTGCAAGGGAAAGTTCCGCCGAGCGTCAGGAATCCCGGTTGACGCCCTCGCAGCGAGAGTCCGTCGAACGGTTGCTCTCCGGCATCGGGTCTCCCGAGCCTCAGCCGATAAAGCCCGACGATTTCCAGCTTGAGGCGTTCGAAGCCATCGAGCACGAAGATGTTTTGGTAACCGCCCCGACGGGTAGCGGAAAGACCTGGATCGCGAAGGAAGAGATCCGCCGATTACTCGCAACCGGAAAACGAGCTTGGTACACGACGCCCCTCAAAGCCCTGACAAATTCAAAATACACCGAGTTTTCTGCCGAGTTCGGCGCGGAGAACGTCGGCATCCTGACCGGCGACCGAAAAGAGAACGGGAACGCCCCGCTCATTGTCGGCACGACGGAGATATACCGAAATCAGCTGTTCGACGCCCTGCGTCAGGGCGAGCAGGTGCGGACCGATTTCGTGATCCTCGACGAGGCCCATTATCTTTCCGATGACGAACGTGGCCACGTTTGGGAAGAGGCGATTATCCTTACGCCTCCGCGGATTCGGCTATTGCTGCTCTCGGCGACGGTCGGCAAAGCGGAAGAATTCGCGTCCTGGATCGAAACGGTCCGGGGTTCGACGGTGCGGGTCATCAATCGGGCCGGGTCGCGGCCGGTCGAGCTTAGGGCGGCGTATCTATCCAGCGGGCTGCAGCTTTACCCGCTATTTGACGAGGCGGGAACTTTCAACCGCGATCTTGACCAGTTCTCAAAGCAGCGAACAAATGACCAACGCCGCCGTCGCCGGTATTGAAAAAGAAAAAAGCCGCAGCAGTTGCCGCGGCTTTTTACTGTTGTAAATACTCGTTATTTCTTCTTCGTCAATATCCCCATCAACTGGTCAATATCGGCCTGAGGTACAACAAGATCCATCGAAACCTCTGTTCCAACGCGGCTGAACTGCACATTATCTATAAGCCGAGCGTACAACTGCTGATCGGCACGTTTCGAAGACCCGAGGGCCATTTTACCGAAGGACTTCATCACGTCCAGAGTCTCGTAAAGTTCCTTCGCCTGTGTGATCTGCTGCGTACGAGCCGTCATGTTCATCTGCATCTGTCCGGCACTGGCATCCATGTTGCCAAAGACATACTGGATAGAATCGATGTTCCTGCCGAGGTCGTCGTTATCGAGCGGCATGAACGTGCTCGCTCCCGCCGGAACTTTTGCGGCCATATTGACTGCGGCGGTTGGTCTACGATTCAGTAGCTCGGTAAGGTCGGATCCGACCCGCGTTTTCGCCTCGAGCGTTTCCCGGACTTTCCCAACCTGGCCGAACGCGACCGTATTTGCGTCGATGGCGGTCAATGCCATTTCGCTGGGAATGTTTGCATATTGCTCGATCTTTGCGGCCTTTTTCGCGTCGTCGGCTGAGGCCTTGTCTTTCGCAAGGGCCTTCGCAGCAAAGATGTACACCGTCTTGCCGGCTACCGTTTCTTCTCTGAACTTGTCTTCGGCCGCCTTTTTCGCAAGGTCGATAAGCGACGCTGAGGTGACCTGCCCACGGGCAATAACGACGCCGTCGATCGCGACTTTGCCGTCCGCGCCTTTCTTCATCGTTCCGCCAGCCGCGATAGTCTCAAACTTACGTATATCTATACCGGTTTGCGACTGCATTTTGTCGATCTTGCCCAGTATGTCCGTGAGCATGGGTTGGCTTGCTGCGAAGACGGTCGGCAAGGCTTCGTTGAAAAACTTGCTGACATCAAAGGTAACGACCGCATCTACGGCCGGCAGCATCGCGACCAACTGGCTGGCCTTTGCCTTTTTTACGTTCTTTGTATTCGGCCCGGCAATGCCGATAGACGCGAAATTTGAAAGCAGAAAAACGCCGGCAATAAAGGCGATAACTCGAGTTTTCATCTACAAATACCTCAATGGAAAGAAAAAACAGACATCCAACGATAACAGATGTTCGATCACGCGTGAACCGTTTGCTGAAATTTTCCAATTATTTTGGTAAAAATGAGTGGGCCGGCCGTTTCCGCGAATGCAAAAGATCGATATTCACACTCATATCCTTCCAAAGGATATCCCCGACTGGAAGGGCCAATTTGGCTACGGCGGGTTTATCCGCCTCGATCATTACAGGCCCTGCTGTGCCCGGATGCTCCGCGACGACGGTAAGTCATTTCGCGACATTGAAGAAAATTGCTGGAGCCCGCACCGACGAATTGAGGAAATGGACGAGGCCGGCATCGGCCTTCAGGTTCTATCGACAGTCCCGGTAATGTTCAGCTATTGGGCAAAACCCACGGACGCAACGGAGGTCGCCCGCTATTTGAATGATGACATTGCGGAAGCGGTCGGTGAGTTTCCGCTGAGATTTGCGGGCCTCGGCACCGTGCCGCTTCAGGACACGGATGCCGCGATCCGCGAACTCGAACGCTGCCGTGCGTCCGGCCTTCTCGGCGTCCAGATCGGGACGAATGTAAACCAGCTAAATCTTGGCGAAGACAGGTTTTTCGAGTTTTTCAAAGCCTGCGAAGAACTTGGAATGGCTGTTTTTGTGCACCCGTGGGAAATGATGGGTGAACAGGACATGCGGAAATATTGGCTCCCGTGGCTGGTCGGGATGCCCGCCGAGACCTCGCGGGCGATCTGCTCGCTGATCTTTTCGGGGACCCTCGAAAAATTGCCGAACCTTCGTATCTGCTTCGCACACGGCGGCGGGTCGTTCCCGTCGACGGTTGGGCGGATCGACCACGGATTTGACGTCCGGCCCGATCTCTGTGCGATCGATAATCAGGTCAAGCCAAGTTCCTATTTCGGCCGTATATATTTCGATTCGCTGGTGCACGAACCTAAAATGCTGGAGTATTTGATCTCGATCGCGGGAGCAGACCACGTCGCTCTTGGCTCCGATTACCCGTTCCCGCTCGGAGAGGCGAAACCGGGTGAAATGATCGAATCGATGGGCTTGGATGAAAGCACGAAAGAACTTCTTTTACGCGGTGCGGCCTTGAGGTGGCTCGGTGCAGACGAAAGCGGGCTCTGGTTCGCAAATTAAAAAAGGCCGGCAAACGCCGGCCTCAACTTGAATCAACAGGAGTTTCGAACTAGCTGCGTTCCGGCGCTTTTTTCAGCGAAACGCTCGCACGAATTGTCGCCGAGCGGACCTTGCGGGTAGCCGGGACTGTGAAACCTGCATCATTGGTCTTGATGGTCAGGAGCGTACGAGTGTCGCCCGAGACTGCAAAGACAAGCTTTGCCTGTTCTCCCGCGGGCGTTCCATCACGGAGGATAACGGTTGAGTAAACATCGCCTTTATCGCCGCCGTCCAGGACCAAGCGGGCCGTGCCGGAACCGCTGCCCACAAGCCTGATCTCATAGGTACCGGCTGAGAATTTTGTGTCGCCGACGTTAAAATCGAACGGGATCTCCGCCTCAACCTTGGTCGTGCTCTGTGCCTGTGCGGAAACTGCTGAGAAAACTAATGCCAACGCGATGAATGAGAAAAACTGAATGAATCTTTTCATGACTGCCTCCGTGGTCTTTGCTTTATAAAATTGTGAGGGCCATTGGCCTTCGACGATATACGCGGAGCGTCGAAGAGAAATGTGTCAATAATTTTTTATTTCTCGCTCCGCCGCGCTAATTCATTACGGCAGGCAGCAAAGATCGGTTCGGGGGATTTAATCGCGAGACAATGATGATGAATTTAACATTCGAGGCGAGCTCAGAATTTGCCGCTAGATTGGACGGCGACGATCCACTCGGCCCTCTCAGGTCTGAGTTCTATATCCCCAGGTCACCCACCCGCCGAGACGCAATTTATTTCACAGGCAATTCGCTCGGGTTGCAGCCAAAGAGAACGCGGGCGTATATCGGGGAAGAATTGGACGACTGGGCGAGGCTCGGCGTTGAAGGGCACCTGCACGCGAGGCATCCGTGGCTGCCGTATCACGAGTTCGTGACGGAACCGCTTGCCCGCGTGGTCGGGGCAAAGCCGATCGAGGTTGTCGCGATGAACTCCCTGACGACCGACCTCCATCTGCTAATGGTCTCGTTCTACAGGCCGACATCTGATCGATTCAAGATCGTTATCGAAAAAGGGGCGTTCCCGTCCGATCAGTACGCGGTCGAATCCCAGCTACGTTTTCATGGTTACCATCCAAGTACGGCTCTGATCGAACTCGCTCCGCGCGACGGAGAATCGACATTAGGGACCGACGATATCCTCGACGCAATGGATCGTGACGGCGACAGCGTCGCTTTGGTGATGCTCGGCGGAGTGAACTACTACACGGGACAGGCGTTCGACATTCGCCGAATTACCGAGGCGGGACACCGCAAGGGCTGTATTGTCGGATTCGACCTTGCACATGCCGCCGGGAACCTGAAACTCGAACTTCACGACGCCGGCGTCGATTTCGCCGCATGGTGCTCATATAAATACCTGAATGCGGGGCCCGGTGCGATCGCCGGGATCTTTGTCCACGAAAAGCATGCTCGGTCGTTCGATCTTCCTAGATTCGCCGGTTGGTGGGGACACGACAAGGCGACTCGTTTCCTCATGGGGCCTGATTTCGTTCCATTGCCCGGTGCCGAGGGCTGGCAACTTTCCAATCCGCCGATCTTTCAACTTGCGGCGCTGCGTGCATCGCTTGAGCTTTTTGACAAAGCGGGAATGGAAGCACTCCGGACAAAATCCGAATTGCTCACCGGCTATCTGGCGTTTTTGCTTACGCAGATAGAGACCGATCGAATTTCCGTTATCACGCCGTCCGACCCGGCCGAACGCGGCTGCCAGCTTTCGATCCGGGTTCGGAACGCGGACAAGTCTCTATTTGCAGAGATCACCGAAAAAGGTGTTATCGCAGATTGGCGTGAACCTGACGTCATCCGCGTTGCTCCCGTTCCGCTGTATAATTCCTTTACAGATGTTTTTGGTTTTTACGAGATACTATCGGAATGTCTGACCTAAGTGCATAACTATGCCGTCTGTCCTTATTATCGGCGCCGGGCTTGCCGGATCGCTGCTTTCGATCTACCTTGCAAGACGCGGTTTTGACGTTAACGTCTTCGAAGCCCGCGGCGACATGCGTCGGGAGTCGATGTCGGCGGGCCGCTCGATAAACTTGGCGCTTTCGGACCGCGGTATCGCTGCGTTGCGCGAGGTCGGGATGGACGAATACATGCTCGCAGAAGCGGTCCCGATGACTGGCCGCATGATCCATTCGCCCGACGGCCAGACTCGGTTGCTGCCGTATTCGGGACGATCAGGCGAGTACATTAACTCTGTTTCGCGGGCCGGCCTTAACATCGCTTTGATGAATGAGGCAGAGAAGTACCCGAATGTTCAGATCGTTTTCAACGAGCGGTGTGTGGATTTCGACACTAAACGCGGTGAAGCTGCCTTCGCAAGCGGCAGAACGATGCGGGCCGGGACCGTGATCGCTACCGACGGTGCCGGTTCGGCGGTGCGTAAGGCGATGATGAACGGGGGCGTCGAGCGGTTCGAGTTTTCGCAGTCATGGCTCGACCACGGCTACAAAGAACTTCATATTCCGCCGGGCGACAGCGGAAGTTTTCTTTTGGAAAAGAACGCTCTGCACATTTGGCCAAGGCGAAGGTTCATGATGATCGCCCTCCCAAATTTCGACGGCAGCTTTACCTGCACACTATTTCTGGCCCACAAAAGCGATTCCGCAGAAGAACCGGCGTTCGATCAACTAACGTCCGAGGACGCGGTCCGGGAATTTTTCGAACGCGAATTTGCCGACGCAGTGCCGTTGATGCCGACCCTTGTTGAAGATTTCTTCGCAAACCCGACCGGAAATCTTGGGACCATCAAGTGTTTTCCCTGGAGCATCGGCGGCCGCTCGCTGTTGATCGGCGACTCCGCTCACGCGATAGTTCCATTTTACGGCCAGGGAATGAACTGTTCTTTTGAGGACGTTCGAGTTTTTGATCAGCTCGTCGAGGAACACGGCGACGACTGGGAAACAGTCTTCGATGCGTACGGTACGCTACGAAAAGGGAATACCGATGCGATAGCCGACATGGCGGTCGAGAATTTCTATGAGATGCGCGACGCGGTCGCCGATCCCGTGTTCGTTCGTAAACGCGAACTCGAAACCACACTCGAACAGACGTACGCCGACTATTTCTCGAAGTACTCGATGGTGACCTTTCGTGAAGACCTGCCTTATTCAGTTGCCAAGGAAAAGGGCAATGCGCAAGACGCATTGCTGATGGAGATCTGCAGCAAAACGGAGGACGTCAGCAGTCTTGACCTTGCCGATGTCCGTGAACGGCTCTCGCAGATCTGAAGACACACCGCGATGGAATTCACGCTCTCAAACGCGACGATCTTCGATATTTCGATACCGCTGCGCTTTAACGGTCCGCAGCCGAATGCCTACGGCGTCGAGCCCGCGACGGCTGCAACCTGTGAATACGGTTCGCTGATCGGAGACACGCGGCGAGGAGGAAGCTGTAATTTTGAACGCTACACGCTAATCCCGCACTGCAACGGCACACATACCGAGTGTGTCGGACACATCACCGACGCCCGGATCTCCGTCCGCGATTGCCTGACCGATATCTTGGTGCCTGCAATCTTGATCTCGGTGATGCCCAGACCCGTGAATGGCAATACCGGCGATCTTGTGATCGACGCGCCGCTGCTTTCAGAAGCTCTCGATGCGGGCGGCAGTATACTCCGGGATAAGGCTCTGGTAGTGCGCACACTGCCTAATGACGAAGCAAAGCTCCAGCGAACGTACGGCACCCACGATCCTGATGCCGTCGCGATTCCGCCGTATTTTACCGAGGATGCGATGCAGATGATCGTGCAGGCGAATGCGCGGCATCTGCTGACCGACCTTCCATCGATCGACCGAATATTCGACGAAGGAAAGCTCGCCAATCACCGCATTTTTTGGAATGTAGAACCGGCGAGCCGGGAAGTTGATGACGGGACGAGAATCTCATCAACAATAACCGAACTTATCTATGTGCCCGATGAGGTTGCAGACGGCGAGTATCTGTTGAATATCCAAATACCCCCGTTCGAATCCGATGCGGCACCAAGCCGGCCGATACTTATCAGGCCGAACTTACATCACGTTACTTGATGGTTGCTTCAAGCGCGGCCTTTAGGTCCTGGTACTTAAATTCGAATCCAGCGTCTTCAAGGCGTTTCGGCAGCACTTTTGTCGAATCCAGCAGCAACGCATCGCCCATCTCGCCAAATAGCAGGCCGACCGCAAACTCAGGCAACGGCAGGAATGTCGGACGGTAAAGGACCTCACCTAGGGTCTTTGTGAACGTCTCGTTCGTTACGGGATTCGGCGAAGTTAGATTGACCGCACCTCGAATATTCTCGTTCTTCAATACAAACAAGATCGCTCGAATCTCGTCCTCGAGCGAGATCCAGCTCATCCACTGTTTGCCGCTTCCGACAACACCGCCGACGCCAAGTTTGAACGGGGTGATCATCGTACCCAACGCCCCGCCATTCTTGTCCAGTACGATACCGGTCCGCAAAAGTACGGTCCTGATGCCAAGGTCCTCGGCACGACGCGATTCCGCTTCCCATTCGCGGCATACACCCGCAAAGAAGTTATCTCCTACGGGGCTCGACTCCGTCATCGCGTCATCGCCGCGATGACCGTAAAAACCGATCGCGGAACCAGCAATGAACACCTTTGGTTTCTCGGCTAATCGGGCCATTGCTTCGACCACAGACCGTGTGCCGAGAACGCGGCTGTCGCGGATCGCCTTCTTCTTCTCGTCCGTCCAGCGAAGCCCGGCAACGTTCTCGCCGGCTAGGTGGATCACCGCATGCAGGCCTTCAAGCCGGGGCAAATCCTCTTCGCGGAACCCATCCTCCATGCTCCACTTAATGTATCTGTCGTCCTTCGGCTCGCTGCGCGATGCCAGAAGCAGTTCATAGCCCTCCGCCAAAAGGGCTTTCTGTAAAGCGGTACCGATCATCCCGCTGGCGCCTGTGATCAATATCTTCATAGGACAAATGCTCCGCTTACTGTCCGCGCAGATCTCGCTTGACCAGCGTGACCAAAAGCTGGATCTCGCGATCAGTCAATTGTCTTCGGAACGCAAGCATTCCGTTTCCGCCGTTAGCGATCTGGTTATGGATCTGATGCTCGGTCACGGCTTTGAAATCGCCTTCGCGCAGGCTCGGGACTTTGATACCTGTGTCCAGCGTCTTGCCTTCGCCCTCGGAGCCGTGGCAAATCGCACAATTCTGGCGGAAAAGCGTCGCTTCATACGATTTGCTTTCGGCTATAACGTAACGCTCGGATGCGCCGCTTCGTCCGCAGGCCGCAACTAGAAAAAGCGACGATAAAATTACGATCGACAATTTAACGAACTGCATTACTTCCCAACTCTCGCTGAAACAAACTGCCGGTCACTGCCCGTGCTCCGCGACCTCGTCGCGAAGCGCACGCTTAAAGATCTTCCCGGTGCCCCCGATCGGCAAACTGTCACGAAACTCCACGTACCGCGGGTACTTGTTTGCTGCAAACTGCTCGCGGCACCAATCAATGAAGGCCGCGTCCGAAAGCTGCGTGCCCTCTTTCAACACAAGGTAGGCCTTAACCTCTTCTCCGAGCCGTTCGTCCGGCACACCGATAACGGCACACAGCGACACCGCCGGGTGCGTCATGATCACCTCTTCAAGCTCTCTTGGATAGATGTTATAACCGCCGCGGAGGATCATATCTTTCTTGCGGTCGACGATCGCGAGATAGCCTTCATCATCCATGATGCCGATGTCGCCGGTGTGGAACCAACCGTTCCGGAAGGCTTCGGCGGTCGCTTCCGGCCGCTTGTAATAGCCCTTCATCACGTTCGCTCCGCGTATGACGACCTCACCGCGTTCGCCCCGCGGGACCTCGTTGTCGTCGTCATCAAAACATCGTACCTCGACGCCCGCGATCGCCTGCCCAACGGTGCCCGGCTTTGATGGCCGCTCAAAGTGATTGAAGCAAGCCAGCGGAGACGTTTCGGATAGGCCGTATCCTTCAAGCACGCGCACTCCGAATTTTTCTTGAAATGCCTTCATCACCTCGACCGGCATCGGGGCACCGCCGGACGAGCAGACCTTCATGTTCTCTTTTACCGCCGATATATCAGCCCCGGTCTCAGTCGCGTATTTCAAAAGTGCCCAATACATCGTTGGTACGCCGACCCAGAAATTCACCTTTTCCTTTTTCATCGTCTCGAGCGTCGTCTCAGGTTCGAATCTGGGCAGCAGCACGATGCGGTGGCCGGCGTACATCTGAGTGTTCATCTGCACGGTTTGCCCGGTCGTATGGAAGAGCGGAAGCGTGATCAAACAGGTCTTCTGGTTCCCGTCGGTAAAATCGAGCATCGGCAGGTGGACCAGAAACGTCGTTACAACGTTCGAATAGAGATTGAAGTGCGTGAGTTCTGCACCTTTCGGCTGGCCGGTCGTGCCTGACGTGTACAGGATCGCAGCAGTATCGTGCGGAGCGGTCGGATAGGTCTCAAACTTATCCGACTGTGTCGACAGAACCTGGCCCAGCGTTTTGTGTTCCGGAAAAGGGCTCGCACCTGCCGGATCTTTTGTCATCACTACCAGGTGTTCACAAGAATCGACCTGGTCGAAACCTGCCTTTACGGCTTGCCCAAGGGGCAGTTCTTCCGTCCCTTCGAAAACGAAGATCGCCTTCGCATCTGAGTCTTGCAAGTGATACGCGATCTCTCGGGGTTTGAACAAGACGCTCAGCGGAACAACGGCCGCACCCGCTTTCATAATGCCGTAATAAACGACCGGGAAGTAAGGTATGTTCGGGCAGCTCAACGCGACCTTGTCGCCGTGGCCGATGCCCATCTCCTTCAACGCATTCGCGACCTTGTTCGCAGACGCGTTCAACTGGGCATGTGTCATCCGGACATCGTTCCACACGATCGCCTCTTTGTCCGGCAAAAGCTTCGCGTTGTGGTCCAGCATCGATGACAGGTTGAGAACAGTTGCACCGTATTCCATATTCATTCGCAAATTAAGAGGTTAGGGGTGTTTAAGTTGAATGATAATCGTAAATCGCAGAACAGCACAATCAGTCATCGAAGTTGATCGTTTCCGACGACCCGATCGGCGTTCCAAGCTTCTGGATCGAGTGTTTTCGCCAGCTTTTCTCGGGCTCGGGGAAGTCCGAACGGAAATGGCCGCCCCGAGACTCTTCACGCCATAGCGCGGCACGGGCGACCAGGGTCGCGAGCGTCACAAAGTTTCTCGATGACACGCTGAGTTTTGCATTACTGATCTGCTCAAATTCTGTCAGTGCCCGTGTAAGTGACGACTTTTCCCTGATGATCCCGACGCGTTCCCACATCAGCCTTTTCACACGTTTGCGGACCGCGGTCGAAAGCCCGCCCGGCGTATCGGCAGAAATGCTCTCGCGTTCCGGCGAAAGACCAGACTCTGGCGCCACCGCAGCGGTGCGATCGCGGAGAGCGGCTTCTCCAGCTCTCGCTCCGAACACAAGGCCCTCGAGCAGTGAGTTCGAAGCGAGCCTGTTTGCTCCGTGCACCCCGGTGCACGTCACCTCACCCGCCGCATAAAGGCCCTTAACCGTGGTGCGGCCCCACAGATCAGTCCTCACGCCACCCATGCAATAGTGCGACGCGGGCGAAACGGGCAGCATGTCCTTCGCAATATCGAGCCCGTAAAACCTGCACGTCTCATCGATCTTGGGAAAACGGTGCCGAAGAAACTCGGCGTCGAGCCCGGTCATGTCCAGAAAAACATTCCTCGTGCCGGTGCGCCGCATTTCCGCCACGATCGAACGCGAGACAATATCTCGCGGCGCGAGTTCCAGGCGTTCGTCATACCTGCTCATAAACCGTTCGCCGTCGCGGTTGCGGAGCACGCCGCCTTCGCCCCGCATTGCTTCACTCAAGAGAAATCGCGGCGCACCCTCAATATTCAAAGCGGTCGGGTGGAATTGTATGAACTCCATGTCCGCCATCTCGGCCCCCGCGAAATACGCCATCGCCATTCCGTCGCCGGTCGCGACCGCCGGATTGGTCGTGTGAAGGTAAAGCTGTCCGGCTCCGCCGGTGCACATAATGACCGCTTTTCCAAAAACCTCACGCGGTGCGCGCAAAACAGGATCCAAAAACCTCACCCCGACGCACTCCCCATCTCGCACGATCAGGCTTTCCGTCTGAGAGAAGGCAAGCAGATTGATCTCTTTTTCCACCCTTGCACGAGCGATCAAGGCACGAACGATCTCTTTCCCGGTCGAATCGCCATGCGCATGTAGTATTCGCCGCCGGGAATGAGCTGCCTCTTGCGTAAAAACAAGCCGGCCGCCTTCGCGGTCAAACTCTGTCCCCCAATCGATCAGTTGTTTAATGTAGCGCGTGCCTTCGGTGACGAGTGTCTGAACAGCGCGGATATCGCACAGGCCCGCACCGGCAACGAGCGTATCCTCTTCATGAAGCTCAGCCTCGTCATCCTCTGAGAGCACAACAGCAACGCCGCCCTGGGCATATTCGGTGTTTGATTCGCTGGCTTTGTCTTTGGTAAGTACGGTAACGCGGGCACCGCTCTCGGCAAGGGCGATCGCGGCCCTGAGGCCGGCGACGCCGCTGCCGATAACGATAAAGTCCGTAACCAGTGACATTAAGAGAAATTTAGCTGATTCCGGTTGCGGTGTCGCGTTTACGCGTTCGCCGTTCCGTGATGCTCCGAAGCACTGTAGAGACCTTCGTAGGCACCTTTTCTCAGGTTGATGCCGTATTCTGCATAGGCCTTCAGGCAGCAGAGCATTTGTCCCCAGCCGAAGCAATTCAGATATGAGCTTTCGAGGTCGGACTGCGTCTCCCGCCAGCCGGTCTCGCTGATCCTGACTATGGTGTCGTCGCCGGCAGCCTCGAACTCGATCTCAACACGGGTTTGAAGGCCTTTGGCTCCTTCCCATCCAAGCACGATCAGCTTTCCCGGCT